>JARFQH010000408.1 GCA_029287875.1 Desulfobacteraceae bacterium
CAGTCCGGAGGATGTCTTCTCCGAATTCGACAGCATTAAGGTGTTGGGCGTGCTGCGGGTTTACGCTCCGACAAATGCGGGGAAGCGATCCTTAAAATACGATCTTCACATTGTGTCTCCGAAAAAGGACCTGGATATCAGCCTCGAACAGATCGAGAAAGAGGCGCGGAGACGGTATCACATCGATTAAGGGCTCACTCAAAAATTCTGCCCTCGATCCAATCGTTGTAACCGTTCACAGGGTTGCAAAATCCGATGCGTTTCAAACCACCTAATTGTAAGCGTTTACAGGGTGCCGCAGATGCAAGGCGTCGGGCACGCAGACGTACTTTTGTACTTCAAGTGCCCGACAACAAGGCAGATGCGGTGCCCTGTGAACGCTTACCCATCGTTTTGCTTCACCTCTTGAGAGTCATTAGGCGGCGGAAGATAGACTTGACGGTGGGAGTGAGGCGCGATCGGTTGTAGGCGTCGCCGCACTGACGAATGGCTTCGGCTGCCGTCGGGTAAGGGTGAATCACATTGGCCAGTTTGCCAAGCCCCATCACGCTTTGCATCGCCACCGTGATTTCGCTGATCATGTCACCGGCATGGCTGCCGACAATCGTCGCTCCCAGGATTTGATCCGTGCCTTTCTTCACGTGTATCTTTACAAAACCCTCCGTCTCGCCGTCGACAAGTCCCCGGTCGACGGCGGAGAACTCCCTCGTGAATGTCGCAAACTCGGTGTTTCGCTCTTTCAAGTCCTTTTCGTAGAGCCCCACGTGGGCCACTTCGGGGTCCGTGTAGGTCACCCACGGAATGAGGAAGTTGGAGAATTTGTCGCGGCCGAAAAACAGGGCGTTGCGGATCACCAGGCGTGCCATGAAGTCGGCCATGTGCGTGAACTGGTACTTGCCCGCCACATCCCCCACGGCGTAGACATCCGGATTGGTGGTTTGCAGCTTATCGTTTACTTCGATGCCCAGACGCTCATCGTATGCCACGCCGGCATCCTCGAGGCCGAGACCCCTTACCGCCGGCTTGCGTCCCGCTGCCACCAGTAACGCGTCGAATTCCAGCGACCGTTCGGTCCCATCGCCGTCTTCTATTACAACCGTCACCGGCGGCTTTCCGCCGCGGTCCTCCACGCCTTTGTATTTGGTGTGAAACGCGAAAGTGACCCCGTCTCGCCGCAGCGACGTTTCGATGATCCTGGCCGCGTCCGTATCCTCTTTTTCAAGGATCTTGTCGCTGCGCGAAAAGACCGTCACCTGCGAACCGAAGCGTTGGAACGCCTGGGCGAGCTCCATACCGATGGGGCCCGCACCGATAATGCCGAGCCGGGGGGGCAACTTCGTCAGGTTGAAAATCGTGGCATTGGTGAGATACGGCGCTTCTTTCAGCCCCGGAATGCCCGGGATGGCCGCAGTACCGCCGGTGGCCACAACGGCTTTGGCAAATGTGAGCGTCTGGCCATTGACTTCGATGCTGTTTTTTCCGGTAAATCTGCCCCGGCCAAGAAAAACGTCCACACCGAGCTGTTCGGTGAAGCGTTTGGCCGAGTCGTTCGGCGCAATGCCGGCCCGGATTCGGCGCATGCGCTCCATCACGAAGCCGAAATCGACCGTGACCCGGCCGGTGACCTTGACACCGAATGCGGCGGCGTCGCGCACAGCCGCGGCCGCCTTGGCGCACCGCAGCAATGCTTTCGACGGTACGCAGCCCACATTGAGGCAATCTCCGCCCAGAAGGTGAGATTCGATCAGCGCCAAACGCGCACCGACCCCCGCAGCGCCCGCGGCAGACACCAAGCCGCCGGAGCCGGCCCCGATCACCACCAGGTTGTAGTTGGGCTTGGGCGTCGGGTCCACCCACGCTTTCGGGTGGACGAGATCGAGAAGCCCGGTGTTGTGCTCATCGAGCGGCGAGATGCCGCACGCCTCGAGGTCGACCTGTGAAAAGGAAGCCAATTCCGGATCGCGCTCCGGGATGGCAGGCTGGAGCGTGAAGGTCCGGTCTTCCGCTGCTGCGAGCGGTGCGATGAAATCCGCCCAACTGACAGCGCTGCCATCGGGTCTGCGGGCCGCCATGCCGTGGTCCTCATCCGCGGTGAAGCGGTAGAACAAGTTCTTGTTCTTAAACGGGTGGGCGTCCAAAACATGGTGAAACACGCCGGCATTCAGCATTATGTTGCCGATGCGCAAGGCGTCCGCCGCGTCGCCGGCAATGCCCTCGTTCACCAGCTTCTCGACCGCTTCACTTCCGACGAAGCACTTCGGGTAAGTCTTCGGCGGGATGCCATATTTGCGGTCGCGGATGTCGAGGACGCTCCTCACGCGTGCGGCCAATTCTTCGAGTTCGCCGCTATCGAACGACGCCTCGGTGTTTTTGAGCTCTTCCGTTGTCATGACGATATCCCTTCCATAGGCTTTAATATAAAAGTTTGGACTGCGTTATCGGTCGTCGGCGTATTACAATACAGCCTTCTCCCTCTGGCCTTGCCCAAACCATTTTCTTGAAGCCTATATTTTACGTTTTTCCAATTTGCCCGCTGACCGATGTGCGCGCTATTTCACTACCCCCGGCCAGTTCATGTCTGCTTTTTGAATGTACCCGGGCACGTCTTCCAACCACTTCGCTTGAATTTCCTGGTTGTAGTTCAGGTAGAGCTTACCATCGACAATTTTCCATGCGTTCGGATCGATATCGGCGGTCTTTCCCATCGCCACGGCATAGGCACAGTAGCCACCGTACTGCGGGGCGTACTTTTCAGGATCGGTCTTAAAGAGGTTACGGTTTGCAGCCGTTGCAAAGTACCATTTAGCGCCCATTCATTCGTATTCAAATTCCTTTTTGCCCTCGACCGGTTTGCCATCTGTAAAGTATGCAACCGGGTCATACCCTTTTGCGGCCTTGTTGCCGAAAAACGTTTTGTTAATCGGGTCCTTGGCAGACACGCCGTGAGGCAGCAGCGCTAAACAGACGAGCAGAGCCGTCACGCCAAAGAAAATATACCGCGTTGTAGTTTTCATCTTGCTGTTTTCCTGATTTATCTGAGTGTGAAGCCGAGAACTGTGAATGAATAAAATCGCCAAATTATTTACTCAGTAGGGTATGGCCGATGGTTACGGACGTCAAGGGTGGCAAGTGTGGCCATCTCTTTAGTCTATCAAAAGGGTGACAACAAAAACGTATCGCCCGAAGAAAAAGCGGCCTTGATAGTCTGTGTGTGGCGCCGAAGCTAAAAATTATAATGCCTTAATTAGAGGGTAGATATCTGCACACCATTTAGAGATTTAAGAGACCTCACCCTGCGTTCCGGTCACTCGAAACTTGACAATCTTTATTTCGAACACAGGTTTCGGCACTGTGGGTCGAAACGGCTCTGTTCAGACCTCTAAAGTGCAATTAATAAGGAATAACCGCTGCGCCGGGGTTTGGAGGAGGTAAATATGCCTTATTCAAACGAGGAAAATCTTCCGAAAGTTGTCCTGCCGGAGTGCCCTGCCGAAAAAATTCTGAAGGGACAGAAGGCCTTGGTGACGGGGGCCAATTCAGGCATCGGCAAAGCCATCGCCGTGGCTCTGGGGCAGGCCGGTGCGGACGTGGTTGTCAACTACGTGCGCGGCGATGAGCAGGCCGATGAAGTGGTCAAGGTTATCCAGAGCTGTGACAGCCGCGCCTTTGCCCACAGGGCGGATGTTTCCAGTGAAGATCAGGTTAAGGCCATGTTCCGGAAGATGGTCGATGAATTCGGTACCATCGACATCCTGATCAATAATGCCGGCCTGCAGAAGGATGCTCCGTTTGAGGAAATGACACTCGACCAGTGGAATCTCGTCATCGGCGTGAACCTGACCGGCCAGTTCCTTTGTGCCCGCGAGGCGGTTCGTGAATTCAAGCGTCGTGGCGTGGTCAAGGATGTCTCCTGCTCGGCCGGCAAGATTATCTGCATCAGCTCCGTGCACGAGGTCATTCCCTGGGCCGGCCACGTCAACTACGCCGCATCCAAGGGTGGGGTGATGTTGCTGATGAAGAGTGTGGCCCAGGAGGTGGCACCATACCGAATTCGGGTGAACAGCATAGCACCGGGAGCTATCCGCACGCCAATAAATACGGCGGCCTGGTCGACACCGGAGGCCTATGCCTCCCTGATGAAGCTGGTCCCGTACAAGCGCATCGGCGAACCGGAAGACATCGGACGGGCGGCGGTCTGGCTGGCATCCGACTACTCGGACTACATAACCGGAACCAGCCTGTTCGTTGACGGCGGCATGACTCTGTATCCGGGTTTCGAAGAGGGCGGTTGATAATTTAAAAAAACTCTGCTCTAAAATGTTCGACAGGATTCATGGGAAATGATGCGATTGCATTTCAGTTTACTTACCCTGACAGGATGTCCGGTTCAACGTGTCATCTAACTCCCGCGAGCAGTTGGTCATCTTCACGCGCTATCCCGAACCCGGTATCACTAAAACCCGGCTGATCCCCGTGTTGGGACCGGAGGGCGCGGCCGCAGTGCAGCGGCAAATGACCGAACACCTTCTGGGCAGCGTGTGCCGGCTTGTCCGAACGCGACCGCTTACGGTCGAAATCCGTTTTGCCGGCGGAGATGCCCGTCTGATGAAGACCTGGTTAGGGTCGAATTTTATCTATGCCGCCCAGGGAGACGGAGAACTCGATAAACGCATGACGGCCGCCTTGACGGCGGCGTTCGATGCCGGTGCCAAAGCCGCCGTTCTCATCGGTACCGACATTCCGGGTATCACCGCAGAGATTATCGGGCAAGCGTTCGACGCACTTCGGCACAAAGACGCGGTTTTCGGGCCGGCGGTTGACGGCGGTTATTACCTGGTCGGCCTGCGAATGTGGGCGTTCGGGCGGGCGCTACCGACGCTTTTTACCGGACTGCCATGGGGTACAAACCGGGTGTTGGCCCTTTCACTGCAAAGGGCCGCGGAACTGACACTTTCCGTGGCGCTGCTGGATGCCCTCGAAGACGTGGACCGCCCGGAAGACCTGGTCGTCTGGGAGCGGTTTGCCGCCCCGAGAATCTCCGTTGTCATCCCGACCCTTAACGAAGCCGCCAACATCAGTGAAACAGTACGGCGGGTGCAAAGCGCCCGCAATGTCGAGGTGATTGTCGTGGACGGCGGCAGTCGCGACGACACAACCGAAATCGCCGGCCGGCTCGGAGCTCTGGTACTGGCCGCCAAAGCGTCACGGGCTCGCCAGATGAACGTCGGCGCTGCTGCCGCCACCGGAAATATTCTGCTTTTTCTGCATGCCGACACACTTCTTCCCGAAGGTTATGACGGTCAAGTTCGCGGCGCCCTGTCACAGCCCGGTGCTGCCGCAGGGGCTTTCACACTCGGCATCGACTCGCCACTGCCCTCTCTGCGCATCATGGAGTATGTGGCCAACTGGCGTTCCCGCTTCCTGCAAAAGCCATATGGAGATCAAGGGCTCTTCCTTGCGGCCGAGACCTTTCGGACCATCGGCGGGTATCCCGACCTGCCGATCATGGAGGATTTCGAACTGATCCGCCGATTAAAGAGAAGAGGCCGTATCGTCGTCCTGCCGTTTGCGGTCACCACATCGGCTCGACGGTGGCTCAACATCGGCGTCTGGAAAACCTGGTTCGTCAACCAGTTGGCGATCACCGCTTACCTTCTCGGCACCGCTCCCGGCACGATAGCCCGTTTCTATAACCGTGAAAAGGGAACTAAAAACAGACCACTTTCCCGCAGCGGGCTGCGATAATTCAGTTTCATCCGAATCTTTACGGTCTTCTGTTTCCAACCGCCGGTGATCCGCCGGCCCTATCGGCAGGATGAGAGCGCGCCAAAAAGTAAGCAAAAACCGGAAGAACCATCATTCATGACCCGCTGCTCGGTTGGTCAACATCTTGGGTTTTCCAGCAGAATGTCGGTCAGGATCTCATAGCGGTCGAAAGGCGGCATGACGCAGGCACCCGCAAACCGATCACGGGCCAGGTTCAAAATCTCGATGGCATTCTGCGTGCCTTCGGCCACAGGGTTTTCGGCACGGCGCATGCGGTCCCGAACCCCACGTGGAACGGCAATGCCGGCTACATTATGGTGGAGGAACTCGGCATGGCGATGAGAGCGCAAGGGGAGGATCCCCATGACAACCGGAATTCCGATATGCCGGACGGCCTCGACCAATTCGTCTGCCGCGGCTTCGTCGTAAAGAGGTTGAGTCACGACATAATGGGCACCGACTTCAATTTTTCTTTTCAACCGTTCGACCGCCTTTTTCAGGCCATTGGTCTCGGGGTGCGGATCCAGAACAACGCCCGTTCGAAGGCCCGCTGTACGGGTCATTTTAACCAGATCGAAGACATCAACATCACGCACCTGTTTTGTCTTCGACCGGTCTTCGAGGGCAACAAAATCGCCTGTGGTTGCGAGAACCGTTTCAATGCCCAGAGCGACGGCTCCCCACAGCAGCCCCTGTAGACTCAATCGGTTGTGGTCCCGGGTTGTACAATGCAAAACCGCCGGTCGGCCCGTTTTTTGCTGGATGAGGGTACAGAGGGCCATGGCGCTCATGCGCGGTTTTGCCACAGGATTGGTAGCCACGCTGAAGCCGTCGATCGGAAGAGTCTTAAGCGATTGCAAGGTTGAGAGAAGCACAGCGGCATTGGAACCGGCCGGCGGGACAACTTCAACGGTGATGGTAAACTTTTCGGTTTGCATGCCGCTCACCTGCCGCCGGCCGCTGTCGGCCACAAGTAGTAGAAACCGGTCGCGATTTCACTTGTCTCCGAAGCCGGCAACCCCGGGTCGATCAGGGCCAGTCTCTCATCACCGCCGGTCCAGGTGCTCTGCATGTTGTATATGGTGTCGTTCTCGTACTTCTCCCGGCGATAAACCACGACCTTGGCATCCTTGTCGAGACCGGCCAGTCGACCGGCCTCGTCGACGGCGTCGTTTAGGTATCCGACGCGATCGACCAGCCCCAGTCGCTGGGCTTCGTCGGCAAGGTATACATTGGCACTGGCGATCTCGGCCATTCCCTTGGCATCGATACGGCGATGTTGCGACACCAGGTCGAGGAACCGGCGCGCCAGCTTGTCGGTCATCTCCTGGAGGATTTTCTTCTCTTGCGCGGTTGCTGTCCGAAATGGTGAGCCGATATCCTTGTTCGCGCCGGACTTGCTGACCTGAACATCCACGCCGATTTTGTCCATCAAGCCGACGACTTTGGGTTGCAAGAAGAGAACGCCCACCGATCCGGTGATGGTGGTCGGATGCGCCAGTATGGCGTCGGCCGGCAGGGCGATATAGTATCCGCCCGATGCCGCTACATCCATCATGGAGGCGACTACTTTTCTGCCGGTCTTCTCCTTGAACTGAACGATTTCATGGTAGAGAACGTCGCTGGCGGTCACCGAGCCACCCGGAGAATCGATGACGAGCAGCACGGCACCGATATCTTTGTCCTTCTCTGCTTTTTTGAGTTGGGCAACGATCTCCTGCACCATGCTCGGTTTTTTGCGAATCAGCCCGCTCTCGACATCGTCGGTTATTCTTCCTTTGACGGGAATGAGCAGGACTTTTTTCTTTCCACTCCCCTGCAGAGTGTATTCTTTCAGCGGTTCGCCGTTGTTGCCGAAAATACTGATCCTGGGGGCGGCGCAGCCGCAGATGGCCACCATCAGAACCAATAGGCAGAATACGGAGATTTGGCGTGTTTTCATTGTTGCTATTCCTTCAAGGTTACTCGTGTTCATCCACCTGTTCGTTATGGCCGCAAGCATCAGAGCGGCATATCACTTACATCCGATTTCCACATAAGAATTCGTTTTAACTTGATAATTCCCTGTAGTTCGCTACAGGATCAATACAGATTCCCTCTCCTTGGGGAGAGGGTTAGGGTGAGGGGATAAAATCAAACAGCTTTGATACCCTGCAGCTTGCTGCAGTGAGATTCATTTGCATCCACCTGCGGCTAAGGAACACACAGGGATTCGGCGCCGTTTCAGATTACGGTTATCGCCTGAGGTGCCTGACGGCATGCTCCTCGGCAACGATCACCTCGTCGGCCATATTCAGAAAAAGACCGTGGGCGACGATGCCGGCCCGATCCGCGAGTTTGGTGGCCAGTTCCCGTGCTTTTTTGATGGGACCGAAATTCGCGTCCAGGATCACGTTGTTCTGGTCTGTTCGAAAAAGGTTATCTTCAGTGGTCTGACGCAGTTCGACGCTCGCCCCGATCGATGTCAGATAATTTTCGATGCTTTTAACGGCGAAATGAATGACTTCCACGGGCAGCGGCCAGTGGCTGCCGAGGCGCGGCGACAGCTTGCTCTGATCGACAATGAAGACAGTGCGCCGGCTGGCCTGGGCCAGGATTTTTTCACGCAGCAAGGCGCCTCCTCCGCCTTTTATCAGGTTCAAGTCCGGATCGACCTCATCGGCCCCGTCAATGGTCAAATCGAGGACCGGGCACCGGTCGAGGCTGGTCAGCGGGATTCCCAGTTGCCGGGCCTGTATTTCTGTATGAATTGAACTCGGTACGCCGCACACATTCTCAATCTTTCCGGCCCGCAGCAATTCGGCCAGGCGTTGCAGTGCATACGCGACGGTCGTGCCGCTTCCGAGACCCAGCACCATGCCGGATCGTACCTGTACCACGGCGGCATCGGCCGCGCGACGTTTAAGTTCTTCCCGGTTGTTCATGATGATCGGTTGAGTCCGTTGAGCCCGTTAGGCCCGTTGAGCCGGTTGATCCCGTTAAGACCCGCCATAGCGGGATCGAGCCAGTGGCCAAGGATTTAATCGATTTTTTTCTGAACCACGCTCGGTGCTGCGATGTTAGCCCTACTACCAGACCAACGCATGATCTACCAAATAACGTCCTTCAAGCTCAACAACAAATATTTCTGCTACATATTCCCCAGCTTTCTTTGTGAACTTTTGCTTCCATACCACTCCAACGCCGCCAGGACGCCTAAAAATTTCGATAAAGGTTCTTTTAGCGAAAAACCCTTTCTCATCGTGCAATGTTTGATATTCAACGTTCTTCGCGGCAGAGTTTATGCAGCCTTTCACAACGATTTGTCTCGATGAAGCACTACTGCTGGCTCCGGTTTCTGAGTTTCAAGTTTCAAGTGTCAAGTTTCTGCACTACAGTTTGCAACCGACACCCTCTTCGAGGGCCTGGCTCAGATCGCTGGTGATGTCGTCGATGTCTTCGATGCCGATGCTCAACCGGACGAAGTCTGGCGTGACCCCCGCCGCCAGTTGCTCCTCTTCACTCAGCTGCTCATGGGTGGTCGAAGCGGGGTGGATGACCAGACTCTTGGCGTCGCCGATGTTGGCCAGGTGGCTGAACAACTTCACGCTTTCGATAAATTTGACGGCCGAGTCTCTGCCGCCGCTGATCCCGAAACCGACCAACGCCCCCTGTCCGTTCGGCAGATATTTGTCCTTCAGGTGATAGGTGGGCGAGGATTCCAGGCCAGGGTAACGAACCCATGAGACACACTTGTTATTTTCCAAAAAGCGGGCGACCTGCAGGCCGTTTTCCGAGTGTTTAGCCATGCGCAGAGACAAGGTTTCCAGCCCCTGAAGAAACAGCCAGGCATTGAAGGGGCTCATCGCTGCGCCCATGTCCCGCAGGCCGAGGACACGCGCCCTCAGGATGAAGGCCAGGTTGCCGAAAGTCTCCGTAAACTTCAAACCGTGGTAGGCCGGCTCCGGTTCGACGAAGGCTGAAAACCGGCCGGAACCCGCCCAGTCAAAGTTACCCGAGTCGACGATCAGACCGCCGATGGAGGTGCCGTGACCGCCGATGAACTTGGTCGCGGAGTGTATGACGATCACGGCCCCGAATTCAAACGGACGCAGGAGATAGGGCGTGGTGACGGTGTTGTCGACGACCAGGGGTATGCCGCGCCGCCGGCCGACTTCCGCGATGGAGGCGATGTCGACAATGTTGAGTTTGGGGTTGCCAATGGTTTCGGTAAAAAAGGCCTTGGTCTTGTCGGTAATGGCCTTTTCCCAGGCCGCCGGGTTATCCGGTGGGACGAACTTGACCGTGATGCCGAGCTTTTTAAACGTGTGGCTGAATAGGCTGACCGTGCCGCCATAGAGATCGGTGGACGAAACGATTTCGTCGCCGGCCCCGGCCAGGGTCAGCAGAGCCAGCGTTTCGGCGGCCTGGCCGGAAGCCAGCGCCAGGGCACCAACGCCGCCCTCCAGCGACGCTATGCGCTGTTCGAGCGCGTCGACCGTGGGGTTCATGATTCGAGAGTAGATGTTGCCGAATTGGCGCAGTCCGAAGAGATCGGCCGCGTGGGAGGTGTCGTCGAACGTGAAGGACGTGGTCTGATAGATGGGCACGGCCCGAGCCTTGGTTTCTTTGTCGGGTGTGTGGCCGGCATGCACCGCCCGTGTGGCAAACCCTTTCTTATGTTCAGTCATGGATTATCTCTCCTTTTTCACGGAATTTAACTCGTAAAGAAGGTAGGCCCCTCCGCCTGGATAACCGGTTTCGAAAGACGGCTTAAACTCGCCGCCAACGGGTTCTAAGCCCGGACCAGGCCCGTCTCCAAATAATGAGTCCGGATGCAGGCTGAAGGTCGTGCCTTCCAAGCGGCATCGGCATAGGGTCCGGTCTAAGACCATACAAAGCGACTCAGACAGTCAGCCGCTTTTCGCAACCGTTCATCCGGGCTCCGGCGCGTCATTTTCATGCACCGTGGCGACCCGCAGGGCCATGAGTGTTTAACATCATTATCGAAATCTGTTTTTCCGTTACGCTGCCTTATGGATGAGTTTGTGTGCTGCAGCTGTTGATCACCCCTTCCGCTCTAACAAGGATTTGAGACGAAAACCCTCCGGCAACTTAAACGGAAAGTATAGTGGCCAAAACAGATCGGGCTTCCCGGGTCGGCCGATCAGTCACCTTGCAGTATTTGCATGCCTTTCATTGCGGCGCCCCACAGGCCGCTTTCCTCATCGGTATTCAGGAACACCGGAATTCGGTCCAAAACGTGCGACATGACTTCCGTTTTTCGGAAAGCACGGGCGAATTCCCGGTGGGTCACCAGTTCGGGTAATTTGGCAGCGACCCCGCCTGAGATGTACACGCCGCCGAAGGCCACCACCGTAAGGGCGTAGTTGCGGCTGAGCCGGCCGAGGAAGCGCGCCATCCATCTCAGGGTTGCGGATTCGTCGGTCAGGCTGCCCGCCACTTCGGCCGGTTCGAGGCGTTCTCCGGTTAAAAAGTGATGCAATCGACTCAGACCGCCACCGGAAACGACCGTTTCAGCTCTGACGTAGGGTTCGCCGCTATCCTGAAGCAGATAGTGCATGTATTTGACTTCCGCTGCCGATTCAAAAGGAAAACTGGTATGACCACCCTCGGAGGCCAGGGCCGTGTATCCACCATTCTCCAACGGTACCAGGGTTGCCTGGCCCAGACCGGTTCCCGCTCCGATGACCGCCAGCGGCGCGGCGGGGTCGACCGTTCCCGGAAGGATTCGGCGGGCGGCATCCATCACCGGTGTTCGGCAGGCAAACGCCTGGGCGACGAAATCATTGATCAGGGCGCACTTCTTTAGGCCGACTGCTCCGGCCAGCTCGGACAGGTCGATGTCCCAGTCGATATTGGGTGGATTGCTGTAAATCTTATCTATGATCGGCCCGGCGACGGCCATCACCGACACGTCCGCTGCCGAGGCCGGTAAATCGAAGTTTTCTTTTTCCAACTGATCGAGCATAGCTTTCATAGAATCAAATTCGGCGGTGTTCAGCCAGAGCGACCGGATGAGTTCCAATCGCCGCTCTTCACCTGTCCTGAAAGCGGCAAATCGGCTGTGGGTCCCGCCGATATCGGCCGCCAGAATGGTTTTCATAATGGTTCTCCTCGATTTTTCCGGATACATCTGGGCAGATCCTGCGGCAGCAGTGCCGCCGCCTCCCCGTCCATGAGCCAGATGATTTCCCCG
>JARFQH010000127.1 GCA_029287875.1 Desulfobacteraceae bacterium
AAAGTTCATTCTATTATGGTGCAATCTACGGCACGTCGGTAAAATTTCAACACGCTTGTTCCGGTAGTTTTATTGTAGGAAAAAACCACCACTTCCTGAACAAAACGGATCAATGGCGACCTCATAATGGGCACCGGTCGACCGGCCGGTGGCGATGGTGATCTTTCGCGGCGGCGCCGGGTCGACGAACTGATAGGCCACGATGAACCCGGTCAGCGTCAGGATGATCGCTGGAGCAAAATATAAAATGTAGTCTTTGGCGGTGCGTCTTCTCATGATGTTGTGTTCACAGGCTCTGCCGCAGGCATTTTCTCACTATAATTTTTAACAACCGAAGATAGGCGCCTGAAGCCGTAGATAAAAAGCCCGGTGCTCAACAGATAGTAGAAGACATACTTCCAGTAGTCGACACCGGATAGCCCCAGAAACGCATCCGGAATCGACCAACAATATAAAATTACCAGCAAGGTCACCACGGAAGCGACCGCCGGAATCGCCAATGCGGCCAGGCGCAGCCTCCGCTTGGGCCGCGGGTCCAGCGGATCGACCCACAGCGGCATGGCCAGCGCAATCTGGCTGTCGGTGATGGCCGCCTTTTGCGGGTCCTTGGCCTGAAACAGCTCTTGAAAGGACTTCCGCAATCGAATGGATTCACTCAGGTTCATGACGGCTACCAGGAAGAGGGCCGCTAAAACGATCGGCGCAATCAAGATCGCATCACTCGGTTCCAGTCCGAATTTACCGAACCGGGTCTTGATGTTTTTGAACGCGCTGTCGAGATCTTCCTTGCGTTTCTGGATCTGCGTTTTCTTTTGGTTCAGCTCTTCTTCGGCGTTCTGCATCAAAACCATTTCCTGCGCCATATTGTTGCCGATCTCCTCGAATTGATGTTCGGTCCAAAATCGGTTCACATCCTCGGTCATGCGCTTGTAAAGGGGCGAATTCTTGTCGAAATTTCTCCAGAATCCGGGGTCGGCCGACATCTTGCTTTCGAATTGCTCCGCCAAGTCCCGCACCCCCTTCTGAAGATCGGCTATCCACTTGTCAAATTGTTTAAGGTCGAGTTCTTGAAGCGGCGCGGCCACCTCCCTTTTGAGGATGTCACGGCTTTGCATGAAACGGACCGAGACATACTGCCGGATGCGACACGCCATCCAGGGATCCAGGCTCTCGGTAGAACCGCAAGTTGCCGGTTCGGCTTGGAGGCCTTGCGGCAATTGCGTCTTGGGGCCCCCGGCAGCCTCTTTTTCGAGGGCATGGATGTATCCTTCCAGCGGTTTCGGCGTGTTTTCAACCGCCTCGAACACTTGTTTAAGGCCGGCCACCGCCTGGTTGTAAGTCGCGACGCGCCGCTGCTGCAACTCGATCTTCTGCGAAAGATCTGCCATCTCGAGATTGACCTTGCGCGTGTCCACCTGAAGGTAAAGAAAAGGAAACAAAATCGAGATCAGAAAAACGATCGCCAATGAGATGTGGCCAATGTGAGTCGCATTGAAAACCTTTATATTGGCCTTGTACCTCTCCTGGAGCCGCTTGAGATGATCGTCGATGGCCTTTTCCAGCCCTTTATCTGTTTCTGCCATAAGACACCGTACCCATCATCGCTTCTTGGCGCTTCAAACCCTCCACCGCCCCTGCTGCTGCTCAAAGCTGAATGCTGAGCCATGCGCAACTTCGTCGTCACCCACCTCCAGATGATCGCTTCGCCGAATAGGAGGTTATTTTTCGAACGGAAAAATGTATCGCCAATCCTTTTTCATATCCACGACAGTCCAACCCTCAACCTTCGCCTCCTCGAGCGCCTTGTCGAGCCGGCCGATTGAGGACTCACGGTCGTAAGCATATTCACGGACGGCGTCGGTGTGATGGACGATCAGGCCGAAGCGCGCTCCAGAGCCTGAGGTCGTCCACTCCAGCATCTGAAAATCCCCGTCCGAGTTGCCGAAAGCCATGATTGGCCGCCGGCCGATGAACTTGTTGATGCCGACTGGTTTTCCGTCCTTGTCGTCGATGAAGTCGATCTCGGGCAGGCGCACGATGACCGGTTTACCGCCACGCACCTCGTACTTGGTCTTGATGCTGCTGCCGATGACCTGCTCGGAAGGTATGCCATAAATCTTCTCCGTCCACGGCCGCATGAACTCGATCCCGCCGCCGGAGACAATGAAGGTCTTAAAGCCGTTGGTCCTCAGATAGGCCAGCAGTTCGAGCATCGGCTGGTACACGAGTTCGGTGTAGGCCCGGTTGAAGCGCGGGTGTTTCGCCGTTGTCAGCCATTCCTCTGCCGTTTGGGCAAACGCATCGGTCGTCATGCCGGCGTGCGTCGCCATGACAAGTTCCAGCAGTGCGTGTTCGCCGCCGGCTGCAACCGTCTTAAGGTCACCTTCGATCGCGGCCTTGAAGGGCTGTTTGTCCCTCCACTCGGGGTGCGCCGGCGCCAGCGCCTTGATGCGGTCGAGCGCGAACGCGAGTTGCACGTACATCGGCTGCTCGACCCACAGCGTCCCGTCGTTGTCAAATACGGCGATCCGTTCGGCCGGTGGAATAAAAGCCGTCCCGCCCTTTTTCGTCACCTCCTCGACAAACCGGACGATCGCTTGCTTGGCCGGGCCGTCACGCCATGAGGGCAGTGCGTCGGCGGCGGCAGCCGCCGACGCAATTGCCATTCCGACGGCCAGGGTCATAATAAGTAATTTAAGACGTCTCATGATTCTTTCC
>JARFQH010000162.1 GCA_029287875.1 Desulfobacteraceae bacterium
CCAACTTGGGTTCGGCTGCGGCGGCCGGCCCATGACCCGCACGACCCCTTCGACGATATCGTCGATATAGGTAAAATCACGCTTCATCTTGCCGTGGTTGAACACTTGTATCGGTTGGCCGTCGTAGATGGCCTTGGTGAACAAAAAAAGCGCCATGTCGGGCCGCCCCCAGGGGCCATAAACCGTAAAAAAACGCAGGCCGGTGCACCCAAGGCCGTACAGGTGGCTGTAAGAGTGCGCCAGCAATTCATTCGACTTTTTGGTGGCGGCGTAAAGAGAGACCGGATGATCGACATTGTCGTGCACGGAAAACGGCATGTGGGTGTTGGCGCCGTAGACCGAACTGGATGAGGCGAACACCAGGTGGGGTGTTTTATGATGCCGGCAGCACTCCAGCAAGTTGACGAAACCAACCAGGTTGGCATCCACGTAGGCGTGAGGGTTTTGAAGCGAGTAGCGCACGCCGGCCTGAGCCGCCAGGTTGACCACGACGTCGAAATGTCGGGCGTCAAAGATGTCGACCAATCTCTCGCGCTCGGCGATGTTGGACTTATAAAAAGAAAAACCCGGTTCGGCCTGAAGGATTTGAAGGCGGTCTTCTTTCAATTTGACGTCATAGTAGGGATTCAAGTCATCGATGCCGGTGACGTGAACCCCGTTCGACAGCAGCCGCCGCGTAAGGTGGAACCCGATGAACCCGGCGGCACCGGTCACCAGCACATTTTTGACGTCAATCTCCATTCTCACTCCCTTTCTGCGAATAGGCGCCGGCCGTGGTTTGAGACGCGGCATACCACCGGAAGGTGCGCTCGAGCCCGTCCTCGAGTGACACTTCTGTTTTGAAGCCGAGCAGGGATTCCGCCGTATCGACGGCGGCCACCGATGCGATGATGTCACCGGCCCGGGGCGGGTCATAGCGGGGCACGTTGCTCAACCCGGCCATGCCCGCAATCGTCCGCCAGAGCCGGTTGATATCGATCGATGTCCCGGTCCCCACGTTGATCGACTGCCCGGCAGCGGCTTTGGTAGTGGCGGCACCGATCATTGCGCGCACCACATCACTCACGTAAACGAAATCCCTGCTCTGGGTACCGTCTCCGTAGATGATCGGCCCGGTCTGTGCGACTGCTTTGGACATGAAGATCGATATCACGCCGGAGTAAGGTGATGACGGGTCCTGCCTGGGTCCGAATACATTAAAGAACCGCAGGCTGGCGGTATCGATGCCGTAGAGTTCATGGTAGACACGCGCGTAGTATTCCCCCGTAATTTTCTGCACGGCATAAGGGCTTAGCGGTTTGGGTATCATGCTCTCACGCTTCGGCAAGCCGGGATCATCGCCGTAAACCGCCGACGAGCTGGCAAAGACGACGGCGCCGGAACCGGCGTCGCGGGCGGCCTCCAGTACGTGCAACGTCCCCAGGTCATTGACCCTGGCCGAATCCAACGGTTGGGCAACAGTTTGCGGCACAGACACGACCGCCGCCAGATGGAAAATGACCTCACATCCTTTCGCGGCCCGCTCAACGGCCAGAGGATCCCGGATATCACCTTCGATCAGATCGATATCTGCGGCCACGCGGGTCAGGTTGGTCCGGCGTCCGGATGAAAAGTTGTCGAGCACCGTGACCCGGCACCCCTTTGCCACCAGATTCTCGGTCAGGTGAGACCCGATGAAACCCGCCCCCCCAGTCACGAGGGCCTTTTTGAAGGAAACGGTCATCCGCCCTCCGAGAGAAGAGCTAAGCGTTATCGATTCGGCAGCTTCCGGGAGCAAATGCTCAACCGGCAACTTTGAACCAGAAATGATGTGATGGTACCGACATCAAGGTGCAGGCAGGTTCAATAGAATCCTTCTCTAAAATGTCCTGCGCCTGCTAACCAGCAAGAATCTATTATCATATAGATGCTGCACCAAAACCGCAAGCAGCTTTTGAGGAATAAACGGGCGATCCACTTGCCAGCATGCGGGTAAACTTCATTTCCGGGATCTAACTATAGGCTTTAAGATAAAATTTTGGGCAAGGCCAGAGGGAGAAGGCTGTATTGTAATACGCCGACGACCGATAACGCAGTCCAAAACCTTTATCTTAAAGCCTATGTATACCACTATCCGCTCGATGTTGCCCTCACTCCCGAAGAATCTCCTCCCGGATAGGAAGACCTCATTGGGGTGCGAAACTCTTGTGGTCAATTCCGAGTTTTTTCAACCGGTACTGCAGCGTGGTCCTCGGTATACGCAGGAGTGCTGCTGCACCTCGTTTTCCTCCCAGTCGACCGTTGGTGCGAGCAAGCACCGTTTCGATATGTTGCCGCTCTGCTGTCGCCAGACTGTACTCTCTGATGCCCATGTTCGACTGGCCTGATTCGACCAGGATTTCCACATCCTCACCGCTGATGTTTTCTCCCGGATGCATAATGATCATCCGTTTGACCAGGTTTTTTAGTTCACGCACATTACCAGGCCAATGATGCCTGCGGAGAACTTCCATGGCCGAAGGAATATATCGGGGGGCGGATCGATTGGCTTTCCGGGATTCGAGCTGGTTGAGCCACTGAACAAGACCGGGGACATCCTCACGTCTTTCTCTTAACGGCGGCAACTTTACCTCTACCGTGTTTAGACGATAAAAAAGATCTGAACGAAATTTGTATTTTCGTATCGCTTGGCTCATATCTCGATTGGTTGCGGCAATCACCCTGACGTTCACTTCAATGGGACGGTTGTCACCCACCCGCTCGAAACATTTATCCTGCAAAACATGCAGAAGTTTGGCCTGAAGGTCGATCGGTAGTTCGCCGATCTCGTCCAAGAAGATCGTGCCGTCGTTGGCCATTTCGAATCGTCCTGCCCGCGAGCCGGCAGCTCCGGTAAAGGCCCCTTTTGCATGCCCGAAGAGTTCACTTTCGAACAGACCGCTGGAGAAGGCCGGGCAGTTGACTTTGACGAAAAGACCGCTTCTGCGGGAGCTCAGACGATGAATATGGCGGGCAATAAAATCCTTGCCGGTACCGGTCTCACCGGTAATCAACACACTGGCGTCCGTGGCGGCAATCAATTCCACCTGACGCATGACCTCAATCATGACTGTTGAATTAAAATAAAATGACTCCGGGCGGTAGGACTCCTCGGCGCGCTCAAGAAGATATTGCTTCTGCTGAACCAGGCTCTGGTTAACTTCTTTAAGTTTACTGTAGGCCAGCATGTTGTCCACGGCAACGGCGACAACATCGGTCAATTCGGTTAAAAACTGCGAGAGTTCTTCAATTTTGCTCGGTTGCTCCTTGAATGAAAAATGCAAGACACCCAGAACGTTGCCCCGTGTAATCAGGGGGTAGGCCATGCTGGCGGTAAGGCCCGCCGTCAGCATGGCTCTTACCGAAGCCCAATAGTTCCGCTTCTTCAAATCGGGGATGATGAGAGGTTCTTTTGAACGTATGACCGCTTTGGCAATCGGCCCTTTGGCGAGAGGTCGCTCGTAGGCGCTGATTCCCTCGGGTGAGATACCTTCGGCCGTGCTGAAGTAACTCAGTAGTTTTTTATCAGCGTCATAGAGATTGATGCTGAATCGATCATACGGAACGGTTTTTTTTATTTCGCTTGCCAGCGCATTGAAAAGGTCCGCCCGGTTGGTATGTTTCACGATCGCATTGTTGATCTCGATGAGCAAGCGGTAACGGGTTGCCGCACTCCATGTCATCATGCACTCTCCCTGAAATTAGCGCCCAATATTGGGCGAAACTTTCCTTGGCGAATGATGTGTAAAATGCGCCCTTAGAGATAGAAAAAAATAATATATCAGAACCTTATCGATATATAGATACAGTAAATTCATGGACATAGCAAGGAGTTTGCCCAATAATCGGCATAGCGCCCAATAGTCGGCGCAATTTCAGGTAGGAGAATCTAAGAGTCTAATAATAACTATATGATATTATTGATTTATTTGTCTATAAGCGTTATTGGCATGCCCCTTGCTTTATTCTTAATTGTATACTCGTTCGTTTCGATGCCATCTTTACTCATTTCTCTTCAAAGTTAATCCAGAAACCTCGGAAATGCCTCTATGCCCGACATCATCATCACCGAATTCATGGATCCGAAGGCTGTGGAAGAAACGGCCGAAAACTATGATGTACACTACGATTCGCAACTCGTTGACAAGCCGGATGAACTAAAAACACTGCTTTCCGACGCGCGCGGGTTGGTCGTCCGCAATCGAACCCGTGTGGATGCTGAATTGCTTAATACAGCGCCGATGTTGAAAGTGGTCGGGCGCTTGGGTGTCGGCCTGGACAATATCGATTTAAAAGCCTGTGAGGATCGCGGCGTGATGGTCTGCCCCGCCACGGGCGCCAACGATGCCGCCGTCGCCGAATGGGTAATTGCAACGGCGATGATGCTGCTGCGCGGTGCATTTCTCTCCAATGCCCAAATGTTGAATGGTGAGTGGCCCCGCACAGAGGCAATGGGACATGAAACCGCGGGTAAAACTCTCGGACTGGTCGGATTCGGCCGGATTGCACGGTATACCGCCCGGCTCGCCCAAGCGTTGGGAATGAAAGTCGTCGCCTATGACCCCTTTGTCTCAGCAAATGACAATTGTTGGAAGAAAATCACCAGAATCGATGAATTGTTCGCGTTGCTCCGAACAGCCGACATTGTCAGTCTGCACGTCCCTCTCAACGATACCACCCGGCACCTGCTTGATGATGAAGCCATCGCTCAAATGAAGAAAGGTGCCATTTTGGTGAACGCCTCACGCGGCGGGGTATTGGACGAAAACGCGCTGGTAGCGGCCATGAAATTGGGTCGACTTCGGGGGGCCGCCTTGGATGTGTTTGAGAATGAACCCCTCACGGCTTCCTCGGCTGCTAAGTTCGCTGAATTGCCCAATCTAGTCCTCACTCCCCATATTGGCGGTGTGACCATCGAATCCAACCAACGTGTCAGCCAAGTTACCATGGATAACGTTCGGCGGGTTCTGGAGGCTTCCAAATGACGGAGAAAAGGTTAAGCCTTGAAAAAGCGCATCTGATCTGCGTCAATGCGCTCCGCGCTCACAATACCAGCGACAGCAACGCAGCGCTCGTAGCCAAAGCATTAGTCGCCGCCGAAGCGGACGGGTTGAGGGGGCACGGCCTATCGAGACTTCCTTCTTACTGCGCTCAGGCGGCCAGCGGAAAAGTCAACGGGCAGGCGCAACCGACATCGACCCGGGTGGCCGATGCCGCCCTCAGGATCGATGCCCGCAATGGCTTCGCCTATCCCGCCTTGGCCATCGCCGTCGACATACTCGGCGGCATGGCACCAAAAACCGGCATCGCGGTGGCGGCGGTTACCCATTCGCACCACTGTGGTGCAGCCGGATATCACGTGGAAGCCTTGGCCCAAAAGGGTTTGATTGGTCTGCTGTTTGCCAATACGCCCAAAGCCATCGCACCATGGGGCGGCGGTCAGGGTGTCTTCGGCACCAACCCCATCGCCTTTACCGCGCCACGGAAAGGCCACAATCCGTTGGTCATCGATCTTTCTCTCAGCAAAGTGGCACGCGGCAAAATTATGGTCGCTGAACAGGAGGCTAATCCTATTCCGGAAGGTTGGGCCCTGGATGCCCACGGCAAGCCGACCACTGACCCGAAAGCCGCTATGGCCGGCACCATGCTGCCGATGGGTGACGCAAAAGGGGCTGCATTGGTCCTCATGGTGGAGGTTTTTGCCGCCGCCCTGACCGCCGCCCATTTCGGCTTCGAAGCCAGTTCCTTTTTTACCGCCGAAGGTGAACCGCCCGGTGTGGGTCAACTCCTGATTGCTATTGCGCCAATGCCCCTGTCAGGGGATGCATTTAACGAGCGCCTGGAAGTTCTTCTGACCGCCATCTTGAAGCAGGAAAATACTCGACTGCCCGGTGATCGGCGTCTTCGATTGCGCCAAATGGCCCGTAAAAATGGAATTGTAATCGGGGAACAACAATACGACCAGTTGGTCGCACTTTGCCAGAGCGCCTGAAAGGTCAAGGATAGTCACCGTAACATGCGAATAAATAATCGCGGTAAATTTGTTCAACCAACAAAACGTAAGGAGGCTCAACAATGATTCAATTTTTGGTTCACGAAGCGGCTGACTCGGTTGGCGTGGCCACCGTGGATATCAAGGCCGGCGAGACAGCCTCGGGGCTGTTCATGGACTCCCAAAAAGGCATCGAGATCAAGGCCCTCGACGATATCCCGTTGGGGCACAAAATCGCGCTGAATGATCATGCCGAAGGGGGCGATGTCATCAAGTACGGCGAGGATATCGGCAAGGTGGTTGCAAACATCAAAAAAGGCGGCCACGTACACATCCAGAACCTTAAAACCAAGAGGTGGTAGATATGAGCAGCTTAGGAACCGTCTGGGGATACAGACGTGAAAACGGTCGTGTGGGTATTCGCAACCATGTATTGATTTTACCGTTGGATGACCTTTCCAACTCGGCCTGTGAAAAAGTCGCTTACGGCGTCAAGGGCACCAAGGCGATTCCGCATGCCTATGGCCGGCTGCAATTCGGCGAGGACCTGCAGCTGTTTTTCCGCACCATGATCGGCACGGGAGCCAACCCTAATGTGGCGGCCGTGGTCGTTATCGGCATCGAGCCGGAATGGACCAACATCATTGTGGACGGCATCGCCGAAACCGGAAAACCGGTCACCGGCTTTTCCATCGAGCGCCAGGGCGATTACAAAACAGTGGAAATGGCGTGTTGGAAAGCCTACGAGTACATGCAATGGGCCAGCGAACTCAAGCGCGAAGAGGTGGACTTAAGCGACATCTGGGTTTCCACCAAATGCGGAGAGAGCGATACCACCAGCGGCCTGGCCAGCAATCCGACGGTGGGCAACGCCTTCGACAAACTGGTGGCGGCCGGGGCGACCTGCTCATTCGGCGAGACCAGCGAGATCACCGGTGCCGAGGTGGTCTGCAAACAACGCGCAGCCACCCCGGAGGTCGGCGAGCAGTTCATGGCCATCTTCAACAAGTATCAGGAAATGATCGACCGAAATAAAACAGATGACCTTTCAGGCAGCCAACCCACTAAGGGCAACATCCGCGGCGGCCTCACCACCATCGAAGAGAAGGCCTTCGGCAATCTGCAGAAGATCGGCAAGAAAAGCAATTTCGTGGGGTGCCTGGATAAGGCCGAAGCGCCCACCGGGTCGGGTCTATGGTTCATGGACACCAGTTCGGCCGCGGCTGAAGCCGTGACCCTTTGGGCGGCGGCCGGTTTTGTGGCCCATTTCTTCCCCACCGGACAAGGCAACATCATCGGCAACCCCATAGA
>JARFQH010000188.1 GCA_029287875.1 Desulfobacteraceae bacterium
GTTTCAGCCACTCGTTTTTATTTGCAGTGGTTCTGGCGCTATCAGGCGCGTGTGCTTTCCGATATTTCCAGGCCAGCTTTGGCCGCGTCTTTGTGTTTTTGTTTATTGCCGCAATTTCCCACGGTATCCTCGATGCATTCACGAACGGCGGTCTCGGTATAGCCTTTCTGTGGCCATTTACACCAGAGCGATATTTTGCACCCGTTCAGGTAATCCAAGTCGCACCAATTGGGGTCTCAAGATTCTTGTCTCTGCGTGGTATATCGGTTTTGATTTCCGAAATTATCTGGGTGTGGATTCCATGTATAACAATTGGAATTGGACTGTATGCAATTAAGGATGCGATTGCCGTGACGTTTGGATGGCTCAGTCACGGCAATCGGTATAATGGGTGAGTTGCTTACAGCTCACTTAACAGCGAGTTCCCGTCTGTAATCCAGCCATAAAAAACGCGCTGATGCGCATAGATGCTACAAAAAATCGGGTTTTAGACTGCATGGAGACCGTTTTGTCGTGACGATGTGAGTCCTACCGGTTTGGTATTGATAGTCCAAATGTGAAGTCAAAGGGAACAATACAAGGAATATGTCCTGCACGATATCTATCCTTAGACAATTGCTTTTTTACAGTCGGATAGCCGGTGCATCTCTGGTATTGAACTGAAAGTATGGAAACAGGAAGGAGTCGGAAGATAATGGAGAAAGCGTGTGAAGGCTTGGAGATACTGAACGCAAAGGATTTCCGTGACATAAACCCGGGGGATCGCATCCTGATGGGGCCCGGTCCCAGTGATGTTCCCGCGCGAACGCTGCAGGCCATAGCCGCACCCTGCATTGGACACCTGGACCCCTATTTTCTGGAAATCATGAACGAGGTCCAGCAGCTGCTCCGTTTTCTGTTTCAAACCGAGAACGAGCTGACGATCCCTGTCTCGGGGACCGGCAGCGCCGGAATGGAAACCTGTTTTGTCAATCTGGTCGAACCGGGAGACGAAGTGGTCGTCTGCGTCAACGGGGTTTTCGGAACGCGCATGGCGGATATCGTCAATCGCATCGGCGGCAAGCTGGTCCGTGTCGATGCCGAATGGGGAACGGCCATTGATCCCCGGGCGTTGAAGGATGCGATAGCGGGCAGAAAACCCAAAGTGGTGGCTGTGGTCCATGCCGAAACGTCAACC
This sequence comes from Desulfobacteraceae bacterium, assembly GCA_029287875.1. Classification (GTDB taxonomy): domain Bacteria; phylum Desulfobacterota; class Desulfobacteria; order Desulfobacterales; family SG8-13; genus JARFQH01. Next base: position 1,178 of record JARFQH010000188.1, read on the forward strand.
GGCGTATGCCAGCCCCTTGAGGATCTGGCCCGGATCAGCCACGATGCCGGTGCGCTGTTTCTGGTGGACACCGTCACATCGCTGGGAGGCATGCCCGTTGCCATCGATGATATGAACATCGATGCGGTCTACAGCGGCACTCAGAAATGTATCTCCGGCCCTCCGGGCCTTTCGCCGGTTTCCTTTAGCCGGGCAGCCGTCAGGGCAATGGAACAGAGAAAAACCCCAGTTGTGAGCTGGTACCTCGACTTGAGCATGGTTCGCGATTACTGGGGCACTGAAAGGAAATATCATCACACGGCACCCATTAATATGATCTACAGCCTTCGCGAGGCACTTCGTCTGATTACGGAAGAAGGTCTGGATATGCGATTTGAGCGGCACCGCCTGAACCACCGGGCCTTGGTTGCCGGTATTGAGGCTATGGGGCTTTCGATGCTCGTTCCGGAGCCCATCCGGCTGCCCATGCTCAACGCGGTTCGGATACCCGAGGGGGTCGAAGATATAACGGTTCGCAAAGTGCTTCTCAATCAATTCGGCATCGAGATCGGCGGTGGATTGGGCCAATTTGCCGGCAAGGTCTGGCGAATCGGTCTGATGGGACATTCCTGCCGCCGCAAAAACGTGCTCCTCCTGCTGGCGGCCCTTGAAACAGTCCTCAAATCAGAAGGGTATCCGGCGCGACCGGGCGCGCTCGATGCGGCCACAGCGGTATACGATCAGGCCTGCTGAATTGAACTTGACGTGGAAAATAACCGATAGGTATCAAGGAGGAGGGTGATGCTGACCGATAGCCTTATTGGAGAGCTGCGTAACATTGTCGGTGAATTCCAGGTATCGGTGAACCGGGCGGACACCGAACTCTATTCCTACGATGCCTCGCTCGCCAGGGGTCAACCGGGGGTTGTGGTTTTCCCGGCCGACACCCGTGAAGCATCGATGATCGTACGTGCGGCCAATCGGGCCGGTATAACGTTCGTGCCGCGCGGATTTGGAACCAATCTTTCGGGCGGTACGGTGCTGCCATCCGGCGGGCTCGTGATCTGCCTGTCCCGGTTCAATCGCATCCTCGAAGTATGTCCCCAGAGCCGCCATGCGGTTGTCCAACCGGGCGTCACCAATCTTGAACTTCAAAACGCCCTCGCCCCGCTTGGTTTTTTCTATGCCCCGGACCCCGCCAGTCAAAAAGTGGCCACGCTGGGGGGCAACGTCGGCGAAAACTCCGGGGGACCACGCTGTTTAAAATACGGTGTCACGACCAACCACGTGCTCGGTATGGAGATGATACTGCCGGATGGAGACATCATACGAACGGGTGGGCCGGCACTCGACCCGCCAGGCTATGACTTGCGGGGCGCGATCATCGGCAGCGAGGGCACCCTGGGCATCGTCACCGAAATTACCGTTCGAATTCTTCCGTTTCCGGCATCCATCATCACGATGCTGGCCATTTACAATGATATCGGCGATGCCGCGCGTTCGGTGTCGGATATCATTTCCGCCGGCATGGTGCCGACCACATTGGAAATGATGGATGCTCCCATCATCAAGGCGGTGGAGGACAGTTATGCCTGTGGATATCCCCGGGATGCCGCTGCGGTTTTGATCATCGAAGTGGAAGGTCCGCAAACCGGCCTCAGGGAGCAGGCACGGCAGGTCAATGACATTTGCATGCGAAACAACTGTCGCAGCTTACATGAAGCCAAAGACAGTACCGAACGGAACCGGCTCTGGGAAGGCAGACGCGGCGCTTTTGGCGCAGTGGCCCGATTGGCCCCGAATTACCTCGTAAACGACTGTTCGGTGCCGCGAACCAAACTGCCACAGGCGCTGGCAACGGTGGCCGATATCACCCAAAAATATCGCTTCGAACATGGAAACGTATTTCATGCGGGCGACGGCAACCTGCATCCGTTGATACTGTTTGATTCCCGGGATGCCGATCAATTGGCGCGCGTTAAAAAGGCCGGTTGGGAAATCATGGAGGCCTGTGTCGCATTAGGCGGGACCATCTCCGGCGAGCATGGTATCGGTCTGGAAAAGATGGAAGCCATGCGCTTGATATTTTCCGAAGAAGATTTCGAGGCCCAGCGATCTCTCAAACGGGCTTTTGACCCCGAAGATCGGCTCAATCCCGACAAGGTGATTCCCGTAGCGGGCCGGGCCGCCGAAATCGACGGCGTGCAGGACATGCGTCCGGATTTTGGACTGCCGGATGCGGTGCATACCGCCGAACAGGAACTCTTGGGAAAAATTCGGGAAGCGATTGCAGCCAAGCAACCGATTTCACCTCTTGGATGCGGGACCACTCCCGACTTCGGCAATCTAACGGATCCAGGGTCATTGCCCCTCCGCGTCAAGGGTCTGGATGAGGTCATCGAATATGATCCGCCCAACCAGGTCGTGACGGTTAGCGCCGGTATGCCTCTGAATGCATTACAGAACAAGCTACGGGCCAATGATCAGTGGTTGCCGCTGCGTCCAACGATGTCTCTGCTGAGGCATTCGATCGGCGGCGTGGTTGCGCTGGCCGCCTGCGGTCCGGAGCGCATGGTTTACGGCGCTCCCCGGGATCTTTTGCTCGGGTTGCGGTTTATCAGCGGAAAAGGGCACTTTGTTTCAACCGGCGGCAAAGTTGTTAAAAATGTGGCCGGGTACGACATGACGCGACTGCTGACCGGCTCGGCCGGCACTCTCGGTTTTATTACCCGGGCCACTTTTCGGGTGGCGATGATCCCCGAGAGCTGCACGGCGGTAACGGCCGGTGGCGACCTGAAGGAGTGTGCAGCCTTGGCAACCACCCTCCTTACCTCGAACCTGATACCGACCTTCCTCGTTGCTACCGCAAACGGTAAACGCCATGATCTCGCAAAAGAGGATCACTCGAATTGGCGGCTTCACGTTGGATTCGAAGGCTTTGCCGGAACGGTCCGGGATCAAGCCAACCGGGTCGGTGAGCAGTGTGAAGCTGCGGGTTTGAGAAATGTCGCCCTGCAGGAGTACGACGTTTATGTCGGCAAATTGAGCCCGTACCTGGACCGCCTGATCCAGCAGACCTTTATTCTGCGAGCGGATTTGCCCCCTGCCAATGTTGCCGGGTTCATCAAATCCGCGGACAGTCATCTTTTGCGATCGACCGTGATGCTCGATTTGGGATGCGGTCGGGTATTGGGCGGATTCGAACATGTCAGTGGTGAGGATTGGTCACAAGTGTGCCGCTTGGCTGATCGATATGGCGGACATGTGCTGCTGGAAAAAGCACCGGTCGAGTTTAAGCAGCGTCATGACATCTTCGGTCTTAAACGGTCCGATTGGCAGATCATGCACCGTGTGAAAACCGCCCTCGATCCAAACCGTATTTTCGCCCCCGGCAGGCTGCCCGGTAGGGTATAAAGGATTCCGATGGGAATTGCCGCGTGTTACGACGAAATTGCCCAGTGCAATAAATGCGGGTTTTGTCAGGTGGCCTGCCCGATTTTCCGCGCCACCGGGCACGAATCCGGCGTAGCGCGCGGTCGCCTGGCCCTGCTGCGCGCCATAATCGAAGGCCGTTTGGACTGGTCCGATGATATCGACGCCCCGCTATTTGACTGTCTGCTTTGCGGGGCCTGCACATCCAATTGTTTCCCCGCCATTCCCACATCCGATCTCCTCATCCGGGCACGTTCCGAATATCTGGCCCGGGTCGGCCGAAAATCGATCCACCGCCTTCTGTTCGACCATTTGCTGCCGTATCCCGATCGTCTTCACGTGGCAGCGCGGGCTGTGGCTCTGAGCAAAAAAGCCGGACTCTCAAACCTGGCGCGCGCCCTGGGATTGCTGCGCATCTTCGGACGTGATTTCGCCAATGCGGAAGACATCGTCGAGAACCTGCCGGTGACGGCATTTCGCGACCGTCACCATCCCGGCGTTTACCAGGGCAGCGGTAAAGAGCTGATTATCGGTTACTTCATCGGGTGCGGTGTCGACATCATCCAGCAGCAAACCGGAACCGCCACTCTACAATTGTTGCGGCAAATCGCTCGGAAGGTTCACGTTCTCGACAACTGCTGCTGCGGGTTGCCGGCCTATTCTTTCGGGGACCTGCAGATCGCGCAAAAGCTGGCGCAAAAAAACATGCAAGCGCTCGCATCCGGCCCCTATGACATCATCGTCACCGATTGTTCCAGCTGCGCATCATTTCTCAAAAAATATCCTGTGCTTTTTTCTGAAGAAGACAGTCGCCATGAAGCGGCCAAGATGTTTTCCGCAAAAGTCCGGGATCTGACAGAATGGCTGAACACTGTCGCTGTGCCGGCGCCTGCGACTGATGCCGCCATAAGAGTGACCTATCATGATCCCTGCCACGCCTCCCGGGGGCAGGGCCTCGTGAATGAACCCCGCGACATTCTAAAAAATATTCCCGGAATCGAATACAGGGAGCTGCCCGAGGCGGACTGGTGCTGCGGGGGGGCCGGCGCCTATGCCCTGTCGCAATATGATCTTTATCGCCGGGTGTTGGACCGTAAAATCGCCAACCTGAAAACATCCGAAGCCGACATTATCGCCACTTCCTGTCCGGCGTGCATCATTCATCTTTCCTATGGCGTGCGAAAACACGGTCTTAAAACCCGCGTCTGTCACATTTCTGAAATCATCAACGGAATTTGATTTTCGTCTGTTCTTTTTTCATAATCCGGTATTGGTCAACAAAGGTTTGACTGAACGCTTATCCGGTGCTACCGAAAAGATTGAGCGCAAGGACTCGCCGGGATGCGGAACAAGCGATACCGTATGGTGATGTTAGCTTAATACCCTCTCTTCGTAACCCTTGTGCTCATTGGTTTTATGTCATTTAAATTCCGACTGTTTGCCGGCACGAGGTCGTCACGAATGCGGCCGATTTTTTAAGGGATCAGGTGTCAAGAACCCTGCTGTAATGGATCCCAGAATGCCGATCGATTCTTTTATCCTGCGGCTGAAGGGGGCGGAGCAGCCGATTTGGATGAAGTTGTCGAATTGGTTTGAATTTGAGCAGACCGCCCCAGGAATGATGGCGATGTTCCGCTCGAAGGCGGCTTGATAGACAGCCAGGCCGTCGATGCCCGGGGGCAGTTCGACCCAGAGCAGCGAGCCCCCCCGGGGAACGGCCAGCCGGGTCTTTGCCGGAAAATGATTTTGAATCTCGATGGCGATCCTGAACAGCTGCTTTTTCAATGCGCTTCGAAGTGCCCGCAGGTGTCGCTCGTAGGCGCCGCTGGCCAGGAAACGCGAGGCCACGTATTGGGCCAGGGTGGAGGTGGAGATCGTGATGCCGGCCTTCAGACGCTGAATCCTGGAGCTGAGCCGTCTGCCCGGGATAACCCATCCAAGGCGCAGCCCGGGCGCCAGGGTTTTTGAGAATGACGAGCAGGTCAGAATGAGATCTTCGCGGTCGTAGGCCTTGAGCGGCGCTGGGTGCTGCTCGCCGAAATAGAGCTGGCTGCTGATGTCGTCCTCGATTATTGGGACACCGTGGCTTGTCACCAGCTTTACCAGGGCCCGTTTTTTGTCCTCGGGCATCAGCGCGCCGAGTGGATTTTGAAAATTCGGCATGAACAGGCAGGCCCGGATCGTGTTGGTGCGTAGGCTCTTCTCGAGTTCCTTCAGATCGACCCCTTCCTGGGGATCGGTGGCTATCTCCAACACCAGCAAACCGAGCTCCTTCAGCAACTGTAAAAAGCTGAAGTTTGTCGGCGCTTCTATGGCGACGGTATCTCCCGGCCGGGTGACGGCCAGAAGTGAGAGCGCGATTGCCTCCATGCAGCCGTTGGTGATGATGATGTCTTCCGGTTCGATGCCTTCCAGCACCCCCAGGGTGCGCAACGCCAGCTGCCGTCTGAGCTCCGGAAAGCCTTCCGAGGGCGAATAAGAGAGCAGCGTCCTCATCTCGTTGCGGCTCAAGGACTTCAGGATGCGCGTGAAAGCCTTGACGGGCAGCAATGCGGGGTCCATGGCGGTGTTGCCGAAGGGGACGAAACGGGGGTTGCTGATGGCCGCTATAACGGAGTTGATCACCGGGGCCAGATTGACCCGCTGAGGTGCAGAAGTGTTTTTGCGCAGGGCCGGAACCTCCAGTTTTTTGAAGGAAACCGGCCGGACATAATAGCCGGATTTGGGCCGCGCTTCGACAAATCCCGTGTTCTCCAACTCCACGTACGCCCGGTACACCGTCGAGATGCTCAAGTTCGTCTGCTGGTGGAGCCTGCGGATGGAGGGCAGCTTCTCGCCGGCTTGATAGGTCCCCTCAAGGATTTTTTTCTCGATCTCGCCGGCCAGCTGCCGATAGCGGAAGGCCTGCCGGGTGGCCGCTACTGCCGACGGTTTGCCTTTTTCCCTGTTACCGCGCATGGGAATTCCCTCCCTGAAGACGGCCCCAATCTGTTATGCTGTTTTTTTGAAAAAACTGTATCTGTTATTTGGTTAGCACACCCGGTAAAAAAGAACAAATTGGATGTCATAGATTACGGGGAGGACAAAATGAGTGATTTACAGCAAAGAAAACCGGAAAGATCCGCCAGCTTCACCGTGAAAAGCGGTCTGGCGCAAATGCTGAAGGGGGGCGTCATCATGGACGTGGTCTCGCCCGAGCACGCCGTTATCGCAGAGGAGGCCGGGGCGGTCGCCGTGATGGCACTGGAACGCGTCCCGGCCGATATCCGGGCCCAGGGCGGTGTCGCGCGGATGTCCGATCCGGGTCTGATCCGCGAGATCATGGCGGCTGTCAGTATACCGGTTATGGCCAAATGCCGCATCGGTCACTTCGTCGAAGCACAGATCCTCGAGGCCATCGGTGTGGATTACGTCGACGAGAGCGAAGTCCTCACCCCGGCGGATGAGGCCCACCACATCGACAAGCACGTCTTTGGCGTGCCGTTCGTCTGCGGGTGCCGGAATCTGGGGGAGGCGTTGCGGCGCATCGGGGAAGGCGCGGCCATGATCCGCACAAAGGGTGAAGCCGGGACCGGGGACGTGGTGGAGGCCGTGCGCCATGCGCGAACGGTGTTGGGGGAGATCCGGGTGCTGCAGTCCAAGCCGGACGATGAGTTGATGGCTTACGCCAAGGATCTCGGTGCCCCATTTGAGCTGGTAAAACAGACCAAGGCCCTGGGGCGCCTGCCGGTGGTCAACTTTGCCGCCGGCGGACTTGCCACGCCGGCGGATGCGGCCTTGATGATGCAACTCGGTGTGGACGGTGTCTTCGTTGGCTCGGGGATATTCAAGAGCGGCGAACCGGCCCTGCGCGCCAAGGCCATCGTTCAGGCGACCACCCACTGCCGGAATGCCACCGTTCTGGCCGAGTTAAGTGCCGGCCTCGGACAGCCCATGGTCGGTATCAATGTATCCGATCTCGAGGAAAAGGACCGGTTGGCCGGCCGTGGCTGGTGATCCGGGAAGATGCGGTCATGAAAATCGGTGTTCTGGCGCTACAGGGTGCATTCGTTGAACACATCCGCATGCTGAGAGAACTTGGTCTGGAGGCGCCAGAGGTGCGTCTGGCGCACGAGATCCTCGGGTTGAACGGGTTGATTATCCCGGGCGGCGAGAGCACCGCCATCGGAAAGCTCATGGCAAGCTATGGCTTATTGGATCCGGTACGCCGCTTTTCAAAGGATCATGCGGTCTGGGGGACCTGTGCTGGAATGATCCTGATGGCCAAGGATACCGGTCGGAATCAGGCCGGTCTGGGGATAATGGACATCACTGTCGAACGCAACGCGTTCGGCCGCCAGATTGACAGCTTCGAAGAAAACCTGACCGTAGATGTATTGAGGGATGGACATCAGCGGCCGTTTCCCGGCATCTTCATTCGTGCCCCGCGGCTGGTCGCAGCCCGCGGGTCGGCACGAGTCATCGCCTACCTGGCGGACGGCACCGCCGTTGCCGCCTGCCAGGGCAGGTGGCTCGCCACCGCATTTCACCCGGAGCTTTCCAACGATCTCCGTTTCCACCAATACTTCGTCGATGTGGTCTGTTCTTGAAAGGCGCACCGCGCGCCATTTAAAATCGGCAATGCTGCGCAGTAATTCAAGAGTGTGTTAATCGGGTTGGTGGAAAATGCATAGTTCAGTAATACCATCGACCATTCGAGGATGGGCGCTTAGACAGGATTTCTTTTGACCAATTCCGAACTCCGGCAAGCGTTGCGGCGTTGTTAAAATCACTGTTGACTCAAAATATATTATAAAATATACAACCCTATTCGGTACTTACAAAGAGACTCTTATTGCTTGGGCATAACAGCTGAAGCCTAACTTCTAGTTGTTGCGGACGCGAGGATCTGTTTCCCAGCCTTTGCCTGCTGTCGAGGTGTGGTATTGGCGGACCCAAAAGGGGCGTTATGAATCACTTTTTCTTTGCGCTAGCGTTGATATTTTACGGAGGCCTTGTGCCTCTTTTTTTTAGGCGTCATTTTGCCTTCATGAAAGCAGCCGGTACCCTGAGCATAGCCTTTGGGTGTCTGTTGGGGCTGGTCGATGCGATCTTTAAACTGTTCCACCCGCAGATCAATTCCGTTTCCTTCAGTTACCTGAATGCATTCTCCCTGACTTTTCAAATAGACGCACTGTCGTCTTTTTTCCTTATCGCCATCTTCGCCGTCTCACTGCTGGCAGCGCTTTACAGCTTTCATTACATGGATAACCCCGCCAAAGCGTTGCGGACGGCTATCCATTACTTCTTTTTCAGCTTGCTCGTCGCCGCTATGGCGCTGGTGGTGACCGCCAACAATCTGATCAGCTTCATTTTATCCTGGGAAATCATGTCCCTGTCGTCGTTTTTTCTGGTGGTTTACAACTATGAGACCGCAGAAAACAGGCGGGCGGGCTATCTCTATTTTGTGTTTTCGCAAGTGGGGGCTTTTTTCATATTCGCGGCGTTCGCTGTCATGTATGCCCATACCGGCAGCATCGGGTTCGATGCGGCGGCCGACTTGCCGGATGCGGCCAAAATCTTGGTATTCGTTCTGGCTTTCATCGGTTTCGGCTCCAAGGCCGGCGTCTTTCCCTTTCACGTCTGGCTGCCCCATGCCCACCCGGCGGCTTCCAGCCATATTTCCGCCGTGATGTCGGGTGTCATGATCAAGACCGGCATTTACGGTATCCTCCGCGTCTACGCGGTGCTGGACTGGCCCACGGCGCTCTTTGGCGATATCGTATTGGTCGCCGGTATCGTTTCCGGCGTTTTGGGCGTGGTCTACGCTCTCGGACAGCACGATCTGAAGCGCTTGTTGGCCTACCATAGTGTTGAAAATATCGGGATCATCCTGATCGGCATCGGAATCGGAATGATCGGGGCCTCGGCCGAAAAACCGGCTATGGCCGTGCTCGGATTCGCCGGCGGACTGTTACATGTCCTGAACCACTCGATCTTTAAATCCCTCCTGTTTATGGGGGCCGGCATGGTGCTGCGCAAAACCGGCACACGCTCCATAGATCTTCTGGGGGGTCTGATCAAGAAAATGAAGATTACCGGGACGACCTTTCTTATCGGTTCTCTGGCCATATCCGGTCTCCCACCGCTAAACGGTTTTGTGAGCGAATTTTTAATCTATCTCGGCGGCTTTCGCGGCCTAACGCTGGGAAGAACGGATTTCGCGCTCAGCCTGCTGGCGATCGTGAGCCTGGCGGTGATCGGGGGGCTGGCCCTGGCCTGTTTCACAAAGGTGGTGGGGGTTGTCTTTCAAGGCGAGCCGCGCAGCCGTGCAGCGGAAAACGTGGACGAAAAAGGGCCTATGATGCTGATTCCCATGCTGGTGCTGGCGGCTGCCTGCATCGTGATCGGGGTGTTCCCGACACTGTTTATGACCATGGCGGTCAAGGCCGTTGCGTCCCTAAAGTTGGGTTACGGCACGATTCCACTGGCCCCCTTCGCGCAACTAACCGGCAACATTACCTGGGCCGCCGCTCTTATCTTCGCCGTTTTTTTCATCATTTTGGCGCTGCGTACCGCTTTATACAGAGGCAAAACCATCACGCGATCCGGCACCTGGGGCTGTGGATTCACGCGGCCCACGGTTAAAATGCAATACACGGGATCTTCCTTCGCCGCTTCTATTCTCGAGTTTTTCAAACCGGTGGCACCCGTGACCGTAGACGACCGGAAAGTGAAGGGGAATTTTCCCGAAAAAACGCTTTATCGCAGCCACGTCAATGATATTGCCGAATTGAACATGGGGCGCCTCATCGTGCGTCCGATCCTGTCGCTTTTCGACCAATTGCGCTGGCTGCAGCATGGGGACATACACCTATACATCGGTTACATTTTGTTGGCCATTGTGGCTGTGCTGTTCTTTGTTTAGGGTTCGCGAAAAAATAAGTTCGCCATTTTGGGCGTTGAGGCACCCTACCGGCAAGGCGTGAAAACTCGGCCTATCCGGATATTCCGGGTTTTCGAACCGACAGCCGGACGGGATGCATCGGCGTCTAAAAGGTAACGTTATTTTTGAGCGAGCCCTCAGCCCGGTGAGGCGGCAGCCACTCTGATTTACAAGAGGACATTGTGATGACATCCCTTATCATTCTGGCTTTGGCGATACTTCTGGCACCGTTTTATTCAGCGCTTATCTTGAAGGTCAAGGCGTTTTTCGGCGGTAAAAAAGGGCCGCCGTTGCTGATTAACTATTTTACGCTGATCAAGTTGTTCAAAAAGGGATCGGTCTACAGCACCAGTACCACCGTTATCTTTAAAATGGGTCCGATGGTCTCTCTGTCTGCTGCTCTCACGGTCCTGATGTTCTTACCCATTGCCGGCCAACCACCGCTTTTTTCTTTCAACGGAGATGTTATCCTGCTGCTTTACCTGCTTGGCCTGGGACGGTTTTTCACAATTGCCGCTGCCATGGACACGGCCTCGCCCTTTGAAGGAATGGGCGCAGCTCGCGAGGCCTATTTTCCAATTATCTGTGAAGCCACACTGTTCATGATTTTAATCCTGTTTACCATTCTCACCGGGCAATTGAGTTTGGCGGCCTATTTTTCGAGCGGTCAGCCCCTTATGCTCTGGCAAACGGCCGGGTCACCGCTGTTGTTTGTGGTTATTGCCTTTTTTATTATTCTGCTGACGGAAAATTCGCGGGTGCCGGTGGATGACCCGGCAACTCACCTGGAATTGACCATGATTCATGAAGTCATGGTGTTGGATCACAGTGGGCCCGATTTTGCCTTGATCGAGTTGGGCGCTTTTTTAAAACTATTCTTTTACGCGACGCTGGTCAGCCTGCTGATCTGCCCGTTTTCGCTCGGCAGCCCGGCGGCCGACATCGGCCTTTTCTTTTGCATTCTCGCATTGGTTTACGCAGCCGTCGGTGTTACCGAGTCTGTCATGGCCCGCTTCCGGATGGACAAGGTGCCCCAGTTTGTCCTGACATCTTTTGCCTTGGCCTTTTTTGCAACCGTTATCACCCTGGAGTTCATTAAATGATCGAATTCGTCGATACCATTTTGGCCCTGGTTCTGCTGTCGGTTTTATTCTCATTCGGTACCAGTCGGTTGCCGGCCTTAATCAAAATTATCGCTTTTCAGGGCGTGGCCGTGTCCGTTGTGCCCCTGTTTATCGGCCACGACCTGGGCACCGGCGGAATCGTGTTTACGCTGATTACCCTGCTGATCCGGGGTATCGTCATTCCCCTTTGCATCTATCTGGCCATCAAGAAAGTCGCCATCCACCGGGAGGTTGAGCCCATTGTCGGCTATCATGCGTCACTGATGGTCGGCTTGATCCTTATCGTGGCCGCCACTTTCGTCAGTCCGAAATTTAATTTGCCCCAGTCCAGCAGCAATGCCCTGCTGCTCCCGACCGCCATTACCCTGTTGGCGGCAGGCATGTTTCTGCTCATGGCCCGGCGTAACGCGATCGCCATGGTTCTCGGTTATATCGTGATGGAGAACGGCATCTATCTGGTGGGCACCAGCTTTTCCGTTCGCGCCCACCACATCGTGGAATTCGGCATCCTGCTCGACGTGCTGGCCGGGGTTATGA
>JARFQH010000223.1 GCA_029287875.1 Desulfobacteraceae bacterium
CCGATGGCAGACATCAATCGGTCAAGGTCGATCCGGCCCTCTTTGAGCGGAGAGGATAGAATGCGCACGCCTTTTTCTTCGAGCCGTCTTTTCTTTTCTTCAGGGACCACGGGTCCGGTCACGACGGTGGTACCGGTGGCGACGCCTCCTTGCAGCACGCGGGCATCTTCGGAGATCGACAAATGCGTGTCCAGGATGTACCGCTGCGGGTCTTGGCCGTGAAACCCGTAGATGCGGGTTGTCAGGCTCGGATCGTCACTTCTGACCGTATTCACCCCGACCATAATGGCATCCGAGGCGTGGCGCAGGCGGTGAACCTGTTCACGCGACGCTTCCCCCGAAATCCACCTGGCATCTCCGGTTCTGGTGGCGATACGGCCGTCAAGCGTCGCGGCACATTTGATGGTGACAAACGGTCGCCGGGTGCGCGCATACTTGATGAAGACCTCGTTTAGACGTGCCGCAGAGTCTTCGCAAACGCCGCTGGTAACCTCAATCCCATTTTCTGACAGAAACGCGAGGCCGCCGCCTTTAACATCGGGGTTCGGATCCCGCATGGCCACCACGACCCGTCGGATTCCGGTCGCCAGGATCTTTTCCGTGCACGGTGGGGTTCGGCCGGTGTGATTGCAGGGCTCGAGCGTAACGTAAAGTGTTCCTTCCCGCGCGTCCAGTCCCGCGTCTTCAATGGCGTTGACTTCGGCATGGGGTTGGCCGGCTGCCGTGTGATAGCCTTTTCCGATGATTCGGTCGTCCTTTACAACAACCGCACCGACCATTGGGTTGGGTGAGGTGAACCCAGACCCTTTCTGCGCCAGATCGAGCGCGAGCAGCATGTACTTTTCGTCTTCCATGATATCACGTACCCGGTCCGGCAATCGGCGATTACAGCAGGCTGAACAACAACCGCCGGTGTTCGACCAGGACGGTTTAGGACGACTGCTGGCTGAGAAGATTTTTCAACTCGGAAACAAAGTCATTGACATCCTTGAATTCGCGATAGACCGATGCGAAACGAACATAGGCCACGCCGTCGAGATCATGCAGCCGTGCCATGACCTTTTCACCCAAGATATGGGAGGGGATTTCTTTTTCACCGATTTCCCTGAGATCCCGTTCGAGCTCGTCGATGAACTCTTCGATCGCGTTCATGCTGATATTGCGTTTTTCGCACGCCTTTTGAATGCCGGAGCGTATTTTTTCCCGCGAAAACTCTTCACGACGCCCATCCTTCTTTATAATCATGATTGGGATTTCTTCAATGTGTTCATAGGTCGTGAACCGTCGGGTGCAGATCAAACATTCGCGGCGCCTGCGAATGACATTGCCGTCTTTGCTCAACCTGGAGTCGATGACCTTGTTGTCGATTTCACCGCAAAACGGGCATTTCATGGAGGTCCTCCCTGATTGCTGAGGTCGTCATGTTTGATCAGATCGATCCCTGCTTCGGTTAGCATTTCCTGCGCCAGGGCGTCGGTATAGCCGGATTGATAGTATATCTTTTTTATTCCGGCGTTGATGATCATTTTGGCGCAGATGGCACAGGGTTGATTGGTGCAGTAAAGCAAGGCGTCTTTTACCGAAACGCCGTGATATGCCGCCTGTATGATGGCATTCTGCTCGGCATGTATCCCGCGACACAGTTCATGGCGCTCGCCCGAGGGAACCTGCAGGGATTCCCGCAGGCAACCGACCTCCAGACAATGTCGAATGCCAGTTGGCGCGCCGTTGTACCCGGTTGACAGGATGCGTTTGTCTTTGACGATGATCGCCCCGACAGCCCTGCGGGTGCAAGTGGACCGCTGAGCTACCAGAGTGGTGATGTTCATGAAGTATGTATCCCACGAAGGGCGCTGTGTAACCCGGGACATGAATCAAAAGGCCTCCGTGCCGAACTCCGGATAGAGCGGAAAGCTGTTGCACAGATCGATGGTCTTGCTGCGGATCCGCCGAAGTTCAGCATCGCTGCCGCGTTTTTTCAGCGTTTCATCGATGAGCGCCGCGATGACAGCCATCTCCGGTTCCCGCATACCGCGCGACGTCACGGCCGGCGTGCCGATTCGAAAACCGCTGGTGACCAGTGGACTCAAGGGGTCGAAGGGGATCGCGTTTTTGTTAACGGTTATTCCGGCCCGCCCCAAGACATCCTCGGCCTCTTTACCGGTGATGCCGTGTTGGCGCAGATCCACCAGCATCATGTGGTTGTCTGTGCCACCCGACACCAGTTGCAAACCGGTTTCCATCAATCCTCGCGCAAGGGCGTTGGCGTTTTTGACAACGTTCATCTGATACGCCGCAAACTCGGGGCCTAGGGCTTCCTTGAACGCCACCGCCTTGGCTGCGATGACATGCATCAAGGGTCCGCCCTGAATTCCCGGAAAAATTTGCTTGTTCAAGCGGTCGCCGTGGTCGGCTTGTGCCAGAATCAGACCACCGCGTGGCCCTCGCAGTGTTTTGTGGGTGGTCGACGACACGACGTCGGCAAAGGGTACCGGCGAAGGATGCAGGCCGGCGGCAACCAAGCCGGCGATGTGGGCCATGTCGACCATCAGAGAGGCACCGACGGAAGACGCCACCTGGGCGAAGCGTTCAAAGTCGATGATGCGCGGATAAGCGCTGGCACCGGCCACGATCATTTTTGGGTGGTGTTCCTCGGCCAAGCGACCCAGGGCCTCATAATCGATGGTGCCGGTCTCTTCCCGTACGCCGTAAGGAATAAAGTTAAACAATCGGCCGGAAAAGCTGACCGGGCTGCCGTGTGTCAGATGACCGCCATGGGCAAGGTTCATTCCAAGGACGGTATCACCGGGATTGAGAAAGGCAAAATAGACGGCCATGTTGGCCTGGGACCCCGAATGCGGTTGAACGTTGGCGTAGGCCGAATTGAAAAGTTCTTTAGCGCGGTCGACGGCCAATTTCTCGGCGATGTCGACGAATTCACAGCCGCCGTAATAGCGCATGTCGGGATAGCCTTCAGCATATTTATTGGTCAGAACGCTTCCTTGAACGGCCATCACTGCCGGACTGGTGAAATTCTCCGATGCGATCAACTCCAGGTTGGTTCTCTGCCGGGCCAGCTCTTCGGCGATGGTTCTGGCCATGTCGGGGTCGGCATTTGCGATCAGTTTCAGATTCAAGAAACATTCCTTTGTTGCACGGTTCAGGACGATTCTTGCCCTGACTGGTTGAACATTTCCAGCCGTTTTTGGTGCCGGCCGCCGTCAAAGCTGGTGTTCAGCCAGGCGTCGACTGTTTCAACGGCCATGGTTTCACCCAGCATCCGGCCACCGAGCACAAGGATATTGGCGTCGTTGTGCTGCCGGCTCAAACGGGCTGAAAATGGATCCGAGCAAAGTGCTGCCCGAACATTCCGGAACCTGTTGGCCACCATCGACATGCCGATACCGGTGCCGCACAAAAGGATGCCGCGTTCATACATGCCATTCGAAATGTGAGCGGCAACCCGCATGGCGAATTCCGGATAGTCGACCGAGTTCTGGCTGAAAGTCCCGACGTCCTCGACCGGATACCCTAAATTCACGAGGAAAGACTTTATCTTTTCTTTCAGAGGATATGCAGCGTGATCGCACCCGATGGCAATAGCGGTGTGTGGCGGTTCCGACGGTCTTTTTTCCATGATCTTCTCCAAGCAATGGTTGCTTTCCGAAGCAAGGGCTGCGGCTGTTTAAAGAACATTAAAACTATAAAAAATAACCAATCCAGCGCATAACCGCAATAAAAAAAATGTAATCGTTCACAGGGTTGCAAAATCCGATACGCTTCAAACCACCTCATTGTAAGCGTTTACAGGGTGCCGCAGATGCAAGGCGTCGGGCGCGCAGACGTACTTTTGTACTTCAAGTGCCCGACAACAAAGCAGGTGCGGTGCCCTGTGAACACTTACAAAAAAATTGCCCTTCTTAGGGGGCATGAAAACGTTACCGGTCGGGTAGAACCTGATGCGGCGGCGATATCATCGCCTTAATTGTGATTGTACGCTTTTAGCAGCAGGCAGCCGTTTGTGCCGCCAAAGCCGAAGGAATTGGTCAGGGCGTAGGTTATCGGCTGTCGGCGGGCGACGTTGGGCACGTAATCCAGGTCGCACTCTTCATCCTGGTTTTCGTAGTTGATGGTCGGCGGAATGATCCCGTGACGGATCGCAAGAGCGCAAAAGACTGTCTCGATCCCGCCGGCCCCTCCGAGCAAGTGCCCGGTCATCGACTTGGTCGAACTGATAGGGATTGAATGGGCCTTGTCTTTGAAAACCGACTTGATGGCGCGGGTCTCATAAAGGTCGTTCAAAGGTGTCGATGTTCCGTGGGCGTTGATATAGTCGACCAGATCGTAAGAGACCCCGGCATCGTCCAATGCCGCCTGCATGCAGCGCACGGCACCGTCTCCAT
>JARFQH010000404.1 GCA_029287875.1 Desulfobacteraceae bacterium
TGTAAAACTCGGAAAGGGCCTGGGCGGTGAACGGGTGATCGATATTGTACATCGCCGACCGGTTGAAGAGCAGGGCAAAGGCTCTGCCGATTCTGTAGGAAATTTCTTTCGGGAGCTTCTTGACGGTCATGGCTGACAACCCTTTAACTGGTTACAGACGGCGCTGCCGTTGATACTGCTCCAGGTCGCCGAGAAAATCCCGGCCGCTGCCGTAGCGTTGGTCCGGTTCGAAAGCCGTGGCCTTGCCGATGATCCGGTCCATCTCCTGGTCGATCGCCGGATTCACTTCGGAGGGCTTTTTCAGAAAGAAATTCCCCCGGCTGAGAATCTTGTGCTTGAGCAGGTCGGTTTTGCTTTTGAATTCCGGCAGGGGCAGTTCGGCGACGAGCATCTGGTAGAACATTGTCCCGGCGGCGTAAATATCGGCCCGTCCGTCGACATCCTGGCCGAGGATCTGTTCGGGAGCCATGTAGAGCGGGGTGCCGTGAACGGCCTTGGCGGCTTCGGTGTCGCTGTTCAGGACCTGGACGATACCGAAATCGGTTACCAAAGGCCGACGGGAGTGTTTTTCGATCATGATGTTTCCCGGTTTGATGTCCCGGTGGACGATGCCTTGACTGTGTGCATAATCGAGTGCGTCGAGCATCTGGATCATGACCCGCAGGGTCGCGGGCAGCGGCAGCACGCGTCGCGAGGGGATCGGGTTTTTCTGGGCGAATTGCATGTATTGGGCCAGAGTGTTCCCCTGGACCAGTTGCATCGTTATGAACAGAAAATCGTCGGTTTCGCCGACCTCGTATACCGGAATGATGTTGGGATGGGAAAGAATGGCAACGGCTTCGGCCTCCTGCTGGAAAAGTTCGGCCGACTTCGCCGTGATCAGACTCTTGGGCAGAACCTTGACCGCGATCTGGCGCTTCAGGGACTTTTGAAAAGCGATGAACACGATGGCCATCCCGCCGCGTGCCAGTTCCTTGATGATAATCGAGGTCCCCACCTGCGTGCCGATCAGACGCTCCGCATTGTAGGCCGCTATCGTCGTCATTAACAATACTCCTGATGTTTCCGGCTGATAATGTAAAGTATCACTTTATCTTTTTGTGCATCTCCTCGTAGAGGTCGGCATCGAATGTTCCCATCTCTTCGGAGTGGGCCTTCCAGGTGTACAGACAAATTCTGGCATCCGTGACATTTTCGTGCTGAATCGCATACTCGAAGCACTGCAGGCTATTCTGAATCGATTTGTCGTAGATTTTCTTTTTGTAGGCATCGTACTCGGCCTGGTCGAAGACACCGGCGTCAAGGGCGTTGCTGCGCCATATGTTCAGCGCGACGCGGGCGGCGTAAAATCCCTCCTTGTCAATGGCGTATTTCAGGCGCCAGAGGCTGCTGTTGGCGGCCGACTTGAGTTGCTTCTCGGTAATCGGAGGCTGTGGTGTCGTCTGATCACGGGGGGTGTCGGTTGCCTGCAGTGTGCCGATAAAAAAGAAAAGGACTGCAGCCCACAGCAGGGCCGGAAAAATCAGGGGCGCTTTCACGGTCTATCTTTCTATCCTGTCGGGTTTAAAAAATCCTTGTATAATTGAATTATTATAGATGATTTTGCGTGGAAAATCAAAGAGGAATAGGCCATTGTCGGTTGATTTACCGGCCGGCTTGGCCGCGTCCGATTCAGGGAAGATGTATCAAGGCGCCCGGCACCGTTGCCCTGTCGAGGGTCGCTTTCCACAGGAGCGTTCCGTCGTGTCCATCCAGCCATTGAGGCGGTGAGCAATCGACGAACATGAGATACGCGATTCGACGGTCGCGCGATGACGTCATTATCTCCCGGGTGATTTCCCGCAGCGGGGCCGTCTCGGCGGCTGGAAAACGCCTCAGAAAAGGGTAGGTCAAGGAAGAATCTTCGTATATCAACCACAGCCGTTCCGATTTGTCCACCAGACGGCCCGCTGCTTCCACGCGGTCGTCGCCGTAGATCAGAGGAGCGCTCCAGCAACGCTTGCGTCCCCAGTCGGAAGCCGTCCAGATACTGCCGGCGGAAACGATAGTCCTGGCGGCCCTTTTGCCCCCGGGACGGGGTGCGGCTCTGTAAGCGCCCGCCCCCGGGCTCGTAAGGCCGTTTGGGAGTGTGAAGGCCGGTTTGTGTTCATTGCAGACAGCGGCATACACCAAAAGCCCGGCTCCGATTGTCATCAAGATCCGCCGTCCTTTTCTGCTCAGCCGCCAGGGCGGCAGAAAGAATGCGGTACAGACGCTGCCGCACAGAAAAAAAACATCGAAGTAGCGGACATTCTCCGGTCGCCAGGCGGGAATCAGGGCGACGAGGAAAAAATAGCCGACGAGCGCGACGGCAACTGCCTTCAAGCGTCTTGGCGCCCGCCGGACGGCATAGACGACCGCCGGCAGAATCAGTACGAAACCGAAGGGCCCGAACCAGGAAAACCGCTCGTCGGCCCCCCAGGCAATTTGGAAAACGGCCGCCGCTCCGCGGCCGTCGAATACTGGTGCTACCAAGGTTTCATAGACGCGCTGCAGCAGGCCGCTTACCGAAAAACCCATTGCCCATTTTAGCAGATTGTCGACCGGAGGAGTGAGATCGATACTCTGAAGCAGATAACGGATCGCGTTGGCCGCGGTTCCCTGCAGTCCGTCATTGTTGTACACCATGGTGGACAGTATCCGTGCCCCGTCGCTGCTGCCGTTTGATACCAGCCTGTGCACCAGGGGCAAGAGCGGTGAAAAGATCAGGGCCGGTATCGAGAACAGCAAGAGAATCGAAGGACGGGCGGCCACCAAGTGCCACCAGGTCATCATGCCGTGCCGGCGAAAAAGCAGGAGACCGGCGAGCGGCACCAGGACAAGCGGAAATGTCAGTTGCAGGGTCGCCTTTGAAATCATGAACACCAAACCGAGTAACAGTAGATACAGATCCCTTGCGTTCGGCGATTCCACGGTCCTAAAGACGGCCAAGAGACAAAACAGGGCCACTGCCGTCGGGATGATTTCATATCCGGGCGATGTCGCCAGATACACCATGCGCGGCATGCTGAGAACGATCACCACGACGGTGAAAGCCGTCGACGGCCATGCATAACGGCGCGACAAGGCGTAAACACTGAAGCCGATGGACAGGTAAGCCGCAAATCCCAGCAGTCCGAGACCCACATCACCGTGGAAGCGGAGGAACAGATGCGGAAGGATCAGGATGTTGGCCGAAGCCGGCAATCCCTGGTTCCCGCCCGTAAGGGTGGACACCCCGGCCGGGAACAGTGTGTGGTGGCTCTCGAACTCCAGTACGCGTGCGATCGACTGCCAGTAAATCGTGCCGGGCGGAATGATCAAGGCCAGCAAGACGAGGTAGCTCCAGACGATCACGATCATGGAACACATCAGCGGGTGTCGCGACCAGAGAGATTTGACGGCTGTCAGTGCCGGACGCAGGTCGGATCGCCGGTGCACGATAAACGCCAGCGCCAGCGTGGCAGCAATGACCTCGATGACCAGGGATGCTGCCGGCAGGTGGAACAGAAAGGCCGACTGGAAGACGAGAGAGAGGCCCATCAAGGTAGCGATGAGGCCATAAGCACAGGAGTCGGCGACCGTGTTGCCGCAGCGGCGAAAAAGAATGAAGCCGCTCAGACTTAGAATGATCAGTTCCGCGATGGCCCCGCCTGCGGCAACAACTCCACCGGTTGCACCACTCACCGTTTCTCCTCTGCTGTCGGTCCGCTTTCAGTCTGCGATAACCGATGCGCCAATGATTCTTTAGATATGTGTCCAAACGCTGGCCCAACGCAGGCCTTCGGCTGAAACCAAATCAGTTTTCAGGTTTCGGGTTTCAGGATTTGGGGTTTACTGACACCTGACACCTATAACCCTATTTCCGATGAATCAAATGGTTGCACTTTAACAACACATGTTCGCATCTGGCGGAGAAGTTACGATCGAAGGCTCTCTTCATTATTAACCTTTTCCTTTCAGAAACGATGCTCCACGAGGGGAACCCAGCGGGGTCGTCGCTGTGCTTTCAGGTTTGTGCTTTCTTGCTCTTCAGGTCTTCGACGATTTCGATCATAAAGTCCCGCATTTCGGTCGCCAACCGCAGACACTCGGGGCAGTAAACCTTTTTTCGCATGTGGCCGTGTTCATTGTTCTGGTGCCAGTACCAGCGACCGTAAGGGGACCCTCTGCAGAATTTCTTGCCGGTGTATTGGGCAATGGGACAGCCGAAGCAGACCGCCATGTAAAAAATTCTGCAGGGGGGGCAGTCCAGGATGCCGCCATCGGAGCTCTTTCCGGCGATGATCCGGTTCCATTTGCGGACCGACGCTTCCATGATTTTGATCTTGTTCATGTTCCCCCCGTTTTTTAGATGTGGACGGTTCTGCCGGAACAATCGATTTTCATCGGCCGAGACAAATTTTTCCAATACCGGCGTTGAACCTTCACGACCCGCTTGAGAGCATAGATGACCTTTTTGGGGTTTGCGGTGGCGGCGATGTCGGCGACGGCGCTCATCGTCGCACCGGAGAGCTCATCCAACACCGCCTTGACGCTGTCGCCGATGGTGTGAACATCGTAGCCGCCTTCCAGGACGAGCGCCAACCGCCCGCTACAGCAGGTCGCGGCGTTTTCCAGAAGACATCGGGTCAGTGCCGCGAAACCCGCTGGCGTGAGGCGCATGCCGCCGTGAGAATCGGACGCATGCGGATCGAAACCGGCGGAAACCAGAATCAGGTCCGGTTTGAACTCCGCGCTCAGCGGCATCAGCAGTGCCTGCAGAATCGCGGTGTATTCTCCGTCTCCATAACCTTTCGGGATCGGGATGTTGATCGAGTATCCTTCCCCACGGCCGATACCCGCGTCGGTGAAACCGCCGGTGCCGGGAAAATGCGGGAACTGATGGATTGAGACGAAAAGGACCCGATCGTCTTGTTCGAAGATATGCTGGGTTCCGTTGCCGTGGTGCACATCCCAGTCCAGAATCATCACGCGGTCTATGCCGAGAACCTTGCGGGCATAAGCGGCCGCTATTGCGACGTTGTTGAACAGGCAATACCCCATGGCGCGGTTTCTTTCCGCGTGGTGTCCGGGCGGACGGACAAGGGCGAAGGCATTGGCGAGACGGCCGTCGGCCACCCGGGATACGGCCTCTAACACCCCTCCGACGGCCAGACGCGCGGCTCGGTAGGACCCGGCCGAGGCGATGGTGTCAGGCGTCAAGGCGGTGGATTCGCGTGAGGCCGTTGCGGCGACTTTTGCCAGGTGGGCGGCCGAGTGGACCAGCAGGATTTCGTCTTCCTCGGCCGGTCGGGCCTCGACAAGGACAAGCCGGCGCAACCGATCGGTCTGATCCAGCATCCTGTAAACGGCTTCCAAACGCCCATGGTTCTCCGGGTGGCCGTTTGCGGTTCGGTGCTCCAGAAATGTCAGGTTCCTGACGATGCCGGTGGTCGTCCTGATAGGCGCAGTGATATTGTTTTTTTCACCAGACATCGGGCGTCAATCTATCTTTTTTCATCGAGCATGCGGTACCGTGAGCACTTCACAGGGTGCATGTCGGAGCAGGGTCTCGGTTGTCGAGCCGATCAATAGCTTCTGTAACCCATGCCGCGGTCGCACCCCGACGATGATCAGGTCAATGGCGTTAACCGCCGCGTAATCCATGAGGCTGTCCGCGGGATTTCCCTGCAGTACAACGGCCTTGAAACGGCTGTTGCGGCGGATGGATTCAGGCAAACGGTTGATCAAACGCTCGTGCAGACGATCCTTCAACGCTTGCTGAACTTCGGGATAGGGCCCGGCCGCAGGAGCGCCCCGGTCTTCTCCGACCGGCGTTTCGACCGTGTGTGCGAAATGCAGGCTGGTATCGAAGCCACGAGCGAAGGCGGCGGCGCAATGATAAAGTTGATCAGCCACAGCGGAAAGGTCGCAGGCCACCAGGATGTTCTGTATCGAGAAGTCATCCGCAGAATAATCCTTGTGCGGTTTAGAGGCTCTTGAAGCCCGGACCACGAGCAGAGGCCGCGACAGCGTTCGGGCCAGCGCCTCGACGATGGTGCCTCCCAGAAAACGTTTCCAGCCGGACAGCCCATAGCTGGCGGCAACGACGATCCCGATGTCTTGGTCTCGCACGTAGACTTCGATGGCCTCTACCGGGTCTCCGCTGCGGATGACCGTGCGCCAGTTGATCGGACGGTTTCCGACCAGATGTGCAATCCGCAGGTGGGTTTTTTCGATCTGCTCCGCTTCGTCGGTGTTCGGAGCGCAGATAGCGTCGTCCGGCAGCGGAATGCGGGGACTGTTCAGGGCGTGAAACACGGTGACATTCGTTTCGAAACCCTGCGCCAGACCGGTGGCATAATCGAGGACCGGTTGTGAAAACTTCGAAAAATCGACCGCGCACAGGATGCTGTTGACCTTGAAGTTCATCGGGCGGTTTTCTCCGATATCGGCTTGATGGTTGACGGCTGTTTATTCCGACTCAGGCCTCCCGACCGGGAGTCGGAATATCGATCGCTGCGGTGGTCGTGTCCGACGGGCGTGCTCAGGGTCGGTCGGGAGGAGGAGGAATCGGTGAAACATTTAAACCTGGGTCGAGCGGTTCCCGTTCAAGGCGGGATTAACGGTTCAGCACTGCCTCCGGCCGCCGCCGCCAGTTTGATCAAAGAAGTAACTTTTTAGTTTCGGTGAAAAATTCCAAATCGCAAATAACAAATAACAAACGAATCACAATGACCAAAATTCAAAATTACAAACCTGTTTTGGGTCATTGAATGCGGAAATCAGCATTTTAAAACCTTTGAACCCAAAACCCGGAACCGATCACTTTAAGTTAAAGTGTCACATCAACTAAACCACGGCGAGTGCCGGCCCGAAGATCGCCGAACGGATACGAAAACATTGACGGCTTGACCGGATTTTTTTCAACGGCGGCCGTCATCTGCAGCGGTGCGACCGTAACGGTCGGGTGAGCTTCATACTGTCTCCTCACTTTCCGGATGCCATTTCCGGATTTGAATGTAATCAGGAAAAGCGTGCGGTTTGTAAACCGATTTGCCAAGCAGCACGCGCAGGCACTCCTGAATATTTTCCGACATGGTGGGATGGGGATGCACCGATTTGAGAACGTCGTTTATGCCCTTTTCCTGGTCCATCAGCAGGGCGATCGACATGATCGTCGTCGATGCCTGGGGCCCGGCGGCGCGCATGCCCAGGAGCATTTGCCGGTCGTCGTCGCTGACGATGATTTTAACGAAGCCGTCGGTGGCCTGCATGGCGATGGCGCGGGTTACCAAGGCGTTGGAATAGACCGCGACGCGGTAGGGGATCTTCTTTTTACGACAGGTCTGTTCGTTGAGGCCGACCGCTGCCACCGCCGGTTTGAAGAACATAACGGTGGACATGTTGCTGTACCTGAGCGGCCACCTGATGGCATTGAACATGTGTTTCACGGCGTAACGGGCTTCGGTTTCGGCGATGTTCACCAGGGCCGGATGGCGGGTGACGTCTCCGGCGGCATAGATGTTGTCTTTGACGAGGCAGTTCTCGTCGCAGGCGAGAAAGCCCAAGTCATCCGTTGTCAGCCCGATCCGGTCCAGATTTAAACCGCCCAGATTAGGTGTGCGCCCGATAGAGATAAGGGCCGCGTCGGCTTCGACCACCTCCGAGTGGCCGTCGTCGAAATCGAGGATCACCTCGAGGTGATCGGGCCTGGTGTTGATAGACCGGAGAATGGCGGAATGAAAAATGTCGACGTTGTTTTTTTTGAGGTTTGTACTGACGAACCGGCTGACGTCCTCATCTTCGAAGGGGATGATCCTTTCCAGATGATCGACCAGGAAAACCTTTGTCTGATCGAAGTTGGAAAAGATCGTGGCATACTCGCAGCCGACGATTCCGGCACCGATGATTACCAGCCTTTTGGGGAACTCTTTGAGGTTCAGAATGCCGTCGGAGTTAAGGATCTGTTTTTGGTCGACCGTGATGTGAGGAAAATCACGCGGTTTGGAACCGGTGCAGATCAGAAAGAAGTCGGCCCTGATTTCTTCCTTACCACCGTCTCCATTCGTTACTTCGATGCGCTCTCGTGAAAGAAAGGTTCCCCGGCCGCGCTTGAAGGTGATCGAGCCGGGACCCTTCCAGCGCAGAGGGGAATAGGTCTCGAGCTGAGAGAGCATCTGGTACTGCTTTTCCTTGACGGCCTGGATAACGGTGTTGCGTACCGCGGCATAGTCGACGATCAGACCGGCACTCCGGTATCCCCGGTCGACCTTGGCCGCGATGTCGTAGTCCTTGGCCAGCTCCCACAAGGTTTTCGAGGAAAGCGCGCCCCACATCACCCCGGTGCCGCCGATCTCGTCGGCTTCGACAATACAGACATGCTTTCCCAGGTCCAGTGCACGAATCGCCCCGGCAAAACCTGCCGGGCCTCCGCCGATGATGCAAAGATCGAATTTATCCGACATGCATTACCGCCTTCCTAACGGAATGGCCTTGAGGAACAAGAACAAGGAACAAGAGTCAAGAGCCTTTTGCGGCATTATAGGCAATAGAGTCCGGCAGGTCAATAGAGCCGCGGTTGCATCCATCGGTGTGACACAATGTTTTTTTCATTGAATTGTGTTGATTTTAGGCTGACGGCTGTCATAAGAACAGATTCAGGCAAAGGAACGCATCGGTGCGCAAGCGCCGTTGGCCGATCGAACATCAACCGTTGTCTGACTGCACATGCAAACTGAATTGTTAAAGGAGGCTGTGAACGATGGGACAGAAGATATTGATTGCATTCGATGATTCCGAAAATGCGTTGCGGGCCGTGCAGTACGTTGCCCGGACATTCTCTCCGGACAACCACGTCACTCTTTTCAGTGTACTCCAGGATACGGCCGCTCTTTGCGATATGAACAGTCCGGAGTTGACGCCCTATTTCAAGTCTCAGCAACAGGCCTTCTGCGCTCTGGAGGACAAGAAAAAGGACTTGGTGTCTACAGCCCTGGCCAAAGCCGCCGAAATCTTGCGTCAGGCGGGCTTCGAAGTCGAAAATATTGCGATCAAGACCGAACCGAAGAAGAAGGGGATTGCCCGGGACATTGCCGACGAGGCGCGTTCAGGCTACGACCTGGTGGTCCTGGGCCGCCGCGGCATTTCCAGTATCAAAGACTTCTTTTTGGGGAGCATATCGCAGAAAGTGCTGTCTCTGGCGCAGGAGTCTTCCACTCTTATTGTGAGTTGAGCCGGCTGAGCCGGTTTGGTCCGTTGAGCTGGATTGACGATCAGCGCCAACACTTAGCGGCCAATTTTGGAGCGGTTCGATATTGGATGAGTTTGTATCGAGATCATTTGTAAAATATCGTCCAAAGCATGATAGCGTTTAACATAACTTTTTGTATTTTATATAATTTTACTAAAAAAATTTTTGGTTCGACGTCGGGATGATCAGCCCGAATCATTTTCCGGTCCGGTGTGCTGGCGGTCAAACAAAATGGTCAGTGAGTAGATGCCGTCTTCAAGTTTTGCTTTGATGGTGAGTCCGCTCTTTTCGAACACTTTCATCATGGCGTTGTTCGTCGCCAGCACATCGGCGGTAAATCCTTGCAGGCCTCGTTCGCCGGCCAGCCGCACCAGCATTTTGACCATGTAGGTCCCGATCCCCAGACCTTGATACGCATCGTCTACCACGAAGGCGACGTCGGCATACGGGCGGCGCGGGTCGCGGACAAAACGGGCCTCTGCGATGATTCGGCCCGCGCCGGTTTCGCCGACCAACCCGACAATCGACAGCGTTCGGCTATAGTCCACGTTGACGTATTTCTGCATTTTAGAGTGCGGCATGGTCTTGACGGGCGTGAAATAGCGATAGTACACCGCTTCGTCGGAAAACCGGTAGAAAAGCCGCCGCATGCCTTCTTCGTCCGACGGTTTGATCGCCCTGAAACGGACCTCGACACCGCCTTTTAAGTGCTGTCGGCTTTGAAGATGGGCGGGATAAAGGTGGGCGGATTCGGCGAGAAAGATCTGGTCGGGATACAGCACGTTTAACTTTTTGGCGTTATCAATCAGGGCCTGCCGGTCTTCGGGATGCGCGATTTCGATCAAGGCTTGGGCCCGTTCCCGCACGGTTCGGCCGCTCAGGCTGGCGACGCCGTATTCCGTTACCACCATATCCACCGATTCCCTGACGTTCAACTGGTTGGGGAATTCGTCAACCGTCGCGCGAATGTTGGCCTCGCCTTGCAAGTTGCGGCTCGGCAGGGCGAAAAGGCACAATCCCCCGGCCGATATCTCGGCACCATGCAGCAGATCCATCACATCACCGGGACCGGCCGTGACGTTGCCCTTACCGACATGCATGACGATAAGGCCGGAAAGATCGACTTTGCGGGCCGGTAGGATTCCCACAAAGCGCGGGTTCAGGCCGATCTGCTTCGGCGAGAAGACCTTGTCGAGTTGCTGAAATTCGACCAGCGGGTTGTGATCGAGCCAGGCCATCAATTCGGGCGTCCCAAAGGCATATGAGGTGAGGGACTTGCCGCGGAAGATTTCTTTGTGCCGGTTGGTTACGGCACCGCTTTTGACCAGGTCCATTACGGCATCGGTGAAAAACGGCGTGTGCAGTCCGAGGTGACGTTTGTGGACCAGGTGCCGGCCGAGGGCTTCGTACAGCGGCCCGATCGAAAAGGCGAGGCAGCTGCCGTCCTCGATCACCGCAGCGACATGGGCCGCCACCCGGTTGAAAACATCGTCAACGGGCCAGCGGGAAAAATAGATTGGCGCTTCGGTGGATCGCACCAGGTGATCGAATTCGGACACATGGACCAGAGTGTCGCCCAGGGTCACCGGAACGAGCGGGTTGATCTCGCCGATCTTCACCCGCGCCCGATCGAGCACCAGGCGCGCGACGTCGACCGCCATGCCGAAGCTGCAATAACCGTCCGCATTCGGCGGCGTGATCTGGATAATGGCCGCGTCGATCTGGATCCGGCCGGAGGTGATCAGGCGCGGTATTTCCGAAAACCGGCTCGGAATCAGGTCAACCTGTCCGGCGCTGATGGCCTCGCTGGCGGCCCAACCCGAGTAAAAAGTCTTCAACCGGTAGCGATGAGTGCTCAGGGCCTTTAGGGAAATGGCGTCCCCGAGGCTGACCAGCTGAATGAGCTCGAGATCCTGAAGGTGGGTTGCTTCCGCTCCCATTACATGCTTCATCAGGGTGCGGGGTTCGGCCACACCGGTGCCGATAAAAACGCTCATCCCGGGCGCGAGTTTCATGATGGCCTGCTCCGGCGGCACCGATAACTTTTCCCAATCGACGCCGGCCGGCTTTTTGGGGGACAAGCTTGCAGGTTTGACGGTTCTGGACTTCATATCTATTCTTATAGTCCGAACCGTAAAAAACGGTCAATTACAAAATAGCATCTATGAACATTCCGCTTTGGATCGAAAACGCCTTTCTCCGCAGCACAGATGCCCTCTTTCAGCGCTATCCGCAGCCCCACCCAACGGCAGAGCGCCTCGCGGGATGCAGGATCATCTCCCACCGCGGCGAACACGACAACCGGCAGATCATCGAGAATACGATTCCCGCTTTTCGGGCAGCCGTAGCCGGTGGCGTCTGGGGAATCGAGTTCGATGTGCGCTGGACCCGCGACCGGCAGCCGGTGGTGATTCACGATCCGGATGCCCGGCGGTTGTACGGACGTCCCATCCGGATTGGGCAGACGGACTACCGGGTCCTGAAGAGCGCCTGCCCCCTGATTCCCTCCCTCGAAGAGGTGGTGCAGACCTTCGGCCGACGGGTGCATCTGATGGTTGAACTCAAACACGAACGGTTTGAGGACATCGGGGAGCAACGACGCGCTTTGAAGGCGCATTTTGCGGGCCTTGCACCCGTTGACGATTTTCACCTGATGTCGCTGTCGCCGGAAGTTCTGGATGTTTTCGATGTCGTACCGGTTGCGGCACGACTGCCGATTGCGCAGGCCAATGTCGGCGCCATCAGTCGCCTGGCGGTCTCGAAACCCCTTGGAGGTCTCCTCGGCCATTACCTGCTGGTGACCGATGCACTGGTCGGAAAGCATACGGCACTCGGACAGAATGTGGGGACCGGATTTATCGACTCCGTAAACTGCCTTTTCAGAGAAGTGAACCGCAATATCACCTGGATTTTCTCCAACCGGGCTGCCGCCCTTCAAGCCGCAGTCGACGCGGCCCTTAAGAGCCCCGGCAAAAAATAATTGCACCTCTTGCTTGTCTTA
>JARFQH010000011.1 GCA_029287875.1 Desulfobacteraceae bacterium
GCCGTGACCGATTTCGGCGCGGTTACCGACCCGGTAAAAATGTATCTGCGCGAAATGGGTATGGTAACGCTCTTGAGCCGGGAAGGTGAAGTAGAGATAGCAAAGAAAATCGAAGCCGGCGAACAGGAAGTGCTGAGAGCCTTGCTCGATACGACCACCGGCGTTGAATCGATCCTCGAACTCGGTGACCGGATCGAAAAGGCGGAACTGCGACCCAAGTATGTTCTCAGGGACGTCGACGAAGGTGATACCTACGTTGACGAGGTTGTACAAACCGAAAAGTTTTTGAACACGATTCGGTCGATCAGGGAAATTCACCTCGAAAACAACGCCTTCCGCCAAAGACTCTTTTCAGAGCAGTTGAAGCCGGATGAAAGCCGGCGCGTGCGACGGGCCATTAAAAGACGCAATGCCAGAATTTTTGAACTGTTGAAAGAATGGCGCCTCGAAGGCGGCATCATCGATGAAATCGAGCAATTGATCATAGATCAGATCGACTGGTTCAACCGCATGAGCCATAATCTGATCCGGCGTGCCGGCGCAGTGAACGCCCCGCTGGGAGAAGTCCGCAAGAACCTGACGTCCAAAACCCACTTCGCAAAATGGGCCGGGCAATCCTGCAGCATCAAAAAAGAGGAACTGACCGACCTGTTTACTGAAATCGTCAACATCGAGTCGGCCATCCAAGAAAGAAAAAAGGAGCTGAAAACCAAGAACAGAACCTTGAAACGGGTTATGGCCAATGTCGAAGAAGGGCGGCTGAGGGCCAAACTGGCGAAAAGCGAGCTGACCAGGGCCAATCTGCGTCTGGTGGTCAGCATTGCCAAGAAGTACACCAACCGCGGGTTGCAGTTCCTCGACCTGATTCAGGAAGGCAACATCGGACTGATGAAGGCGGTCGACAAATTCGAATACCGCCGGGGATACAAGTTCAGTACGTATGCCACTTGGTGGATTCGTCAGGCTATCACCCGGGCGATCGCCGATCAGGCGCGCACCATTCGTATCCCGGTTCACATGATCGAGACGATCAACAAGCTGATCCGCACGTCCCGTTACCTGGTTCAGGAGCAGGGACGCGAGCCGAGCCCGGAGGAGATTGCCGATAAGATGGAGATTCCGCTCGAGAAGGTGCGCAAGGTCCTGAAAATCGCCCGCGAGCCGATTTCACTCGAAACGCCTATTGGAGAGGAGGAGGACAGCCATCTCGGTGATTTCATCGAAGACAAGAAGTTCATGTTGCCTTCCGACGCCGCTATCAATCTCAATCTGGCCGAACAGACCCGCAAGGTGCTCGCCACCCTGACACCGCGGGAAGAAAAGGTATTGCGCATGCGTTTCGGCATCGGTGAAAAAGCGGATCATACGTTGGAGGAGGTCGGACAGGATTTCGCCGTCACCCGTGAGCGCATCCGCCAGATCGAAGCCAAGGCCCTGCGGAAGCTGCGGCACCCGACCCGCAGTCGGAAACTCAAGCATTTCATCGAAACCTGAGCCATTTGATCCAATTTGGGTTCTGCTTGACAAATGGGTTGTGCAAGGTTAGTAGTGTCCGTCCAGAATCGTCATTTTGAAGCTCGGGGTCGGCCGTATCGGTTTTACTCGATTTTGGCGGTGATTGCGATGTCAAAACCACTGCGACTGCGGCATTGTAATGTTCCCTTGCCAGCGCTTCTGGAAACGCTACCGCCGTCAATATATCTGAGGGCCCATAGCTCAGCTGGCAGAGCCACCGGCTCATAACCGGTCGGTCCCTGGTTCGATCCCAGGTGGGCCCATGCCAAAAAAGATGCCTTTCAGCCGGTTGCCCGAAACTAAATTATCAATTAGTTCCCATTTACGGTTTCATAAAGGGCCTGATTAGTTTCCGATCCAGAAATGTGCAATTTTCTGCAAGTTCAAGGAAATCGGCGGCATTGCGCGGAGGCGTACTTCTGTACGCCGCACAAGCGATTCCGCCGTTTGACGCCGAAATTGCGGAAAAGGGCCATTTATGGACGGAAACTTGTTTGGATCGAGATGCACCGGAGAGATGAGCCGGGTGAAGTTGCAGGAGGCGGGGCTGTTTGTCGGCCACGCCTTTTTTGATTGGTTCCGAGCGGGTGCGCCTGAAAACGATTCGACCCAGTCGCCCCGGCTGATGTCGACGGTATTGAGGGAGATACGGTCATGGCCGCCACGGTAAGCGACTTTATTGACATAATGGAAAGCTTCGCCCCGGTCTCACTGGCGGAGGAGTGGGACAATGTCGGTCTGCAGGCGGGGCACAGAGACTGGCGTGTCAAGACGGTCTGGGTGGCGCTCGACCCGTTGCCGTTGGTTGTGGAGGCTGCCTGCCGGAACAGTGTCGACCTGCTGATCACCCATCATCCATTGATTTTCAGGCCGCTCAAGTGCGTTGATTTTGCCGAACCAACCGGACGAAGTATACTTCAGGCCGCACAGAATCGATTGGCGGTGTATGCCGCCCACACCAATTTTGATAGTGTAACCGGAGGACTGAACGACATCTTCGCTGGCCGGCTCGGTTTGACCAACCTCGTACCGCTCGTGGCGGCGAAGTCGGACGGTTTACACAAACTGGTGGTGTTCGTTCCGGCGGAACACGAGCAGCGGCTGCTTGCGGCGCTGTTCGAAAGCCCCGCCGGTGAAATTGATGCGTACAGCTGCTGTTCTTTTAGAAGCCCCGGCAGAGGCACCTTCAAACCAGGCCAAGACGCCGAGCCGTTTTCAGGCGATCGCGGCCGCGTTAACGATGTGGCCGAGGTCAAAATCGAAACCGTGGTCAAGCGGCGCGATCTTTTGAGGGTCATCGCTCACCTCCGATCGCATCACCCCTATGAGACCATGGCCTATGACGTCTATCCGCTCACGCAGCCCGAAACGAAATTTGGGATCGGTCGGGTAGGCGATCTGACTGAATCCTCAGATCTCAAAGCCTTGGCACTTAAAGTGAAACGGTCTTTCGGTGTGGAAACTCTCAGAGTCGTCGGTGATCCGGGCATGTCGGTAAAGCGGGTGGCGGTTTGCACCGGCAGCGGAGCGAGCCTCGTGCGAGGCTTTCTGAAATCTACGGCCGACGTTTTCATCAGCGGCGACCTGCGATATCATGATGCCCGCGATACCGAGACCGCCCGGCGCGGTTTAATTGATATCGGGCATTTTGCATCAGAGCATATCATTATCGCCGCTTTGACCGAGCGCCTGCAAGAATCCGCCGTCGCCGCCGGGTTCGATACCACTATTAGCGCCTGCGAGTTGGAAAAAGAGCCGTTTTTTAATTTTTAACCCCAAAGATTTTGCCGGTTTCGGACGTGCGCATGGACGAGGAACTCAAGAAAAAATTCGACAACTTATTGAAACTTCAGGAAGTTGAAATCGAAACGGCATCTGTTCAGGCGCGGCTCGCCGGTTTCCCCCGGCTATTGACCGACCTGGATGCCAGGCTCAAGGCATCCGAAGGGGCGGTGACTTTAGCATCCGGCCGTTTGTCCGAAATCCAGCAGACCTATCGTGTCCAGGAAGCGGATGCCAAAGTGATTCAAACCCGGATCGTAAAAAGCGAAGAAAAGCTGCGGGCGGTCAAGACCAACAAAGAATATCAGTCGTCGCTGAAGGAGATCGACGATTTGAAGAGATCATTGTCGGCTGTCGAAGACCGGATGATAGCGCACCTGGATGAAATGGACCAGGTGGCGGCGTCGGTTGCGACCAAAGAGGATGAGGTGAAGCTCCTCTCCCGGGAAATTGAAGAAGAAAAAGAACAAATCCGCCAGAGCGCTTTGTCCGCTCAAGAGCAGCTCGACCGTCTGAACGACGAACGCGCCCAGATCATTGCCGTTGTCGAACCTGATTTGTTGAAAGTCTATGAGACCGTAAAGCA
The DNA here is from genome assembly GCA_029287875.1 of Desulfobacteraceae bacterium. Taxonomy (GTDB): domain Bacteria; phylum Desulfobacterota; class Desulfobacteria; order Desulfobacterales; family SG8-13; genus JARFQH01. The sequence goes on from JARFQH010000011.1 coordinate 3,884, forward strand.
AAACAGCGGCGGCGTGGCGATTGCGGTTGTCAAAAACGCCGTTTGCCTGGGTTGCCACGTCAATTTGCCTCCCCAGATGTTTCACGACCTGCTGCATTTCGACACGTTACTGGTATGCCCCCACTGCGAACGGTTGATATATCCCGCAACCGAATAACCCGCATTCATTCATAACGGCCCTCTTGAGCATATTGCTACGGCAGGCTTAGTGGTCCTGTTCGTAAATAAGGTGACGCACCGAGATGACAGAGGCGTCCGCCGCGCAAGGCGCGAGAAGCAAGCATACCAAGCGTATGCGAGCGCCGAGCAACACGGCGCGGCGGGATGCATCGGTCATTGAATGCCACCATATTTACGAATAGAGCCACTTAGTCCTGGGTTCGTAAATTCGTTATCGAATTTACGAACCGATTGACTTAGCCGCTGATTTCCGGATACGACAAAGGTTGAAGCGTAATTTCGTTCCTATGTTTGCATTTGGCTTGAAATCAGTTAATATCTGCAGAAGATCGTAAATAAACAGGGCGGTCGGAGTGGTTCAGGCGATCGCCGGATGAGATATTCGTCCGGAGGAAAGTCCGAACACCACAGGGCAGGGTGCTCCATAACGTGGAGTCGCGGCAACGCGAAGGAAAGTGCAACAGAAAGTAAACCGCCCCGCGCTGAGCGAACGCTTGGTGCGGGGTAAGGGTGAAACGGTGCGGTAAGAGCGCACCAGTTCCTCGGGTGACCGGGGAAGCTCGGTAAACCCCACCCGGTGCAAGACCAAATAGGGGAGCGTTCGAGGGCGGCCCGCCCGAGCTCCCGGGTAGGTCGCAAGAGGTGTCGGGCAATCGGCACCCACAGATGAATGATCGTCGCCCTCTGCCGGGCAACCGACCGGGGGAACAGAATTCGGCTTACGAACGGCTCCGACCGCCCCTGCTCATTTCATTTGATTCGGCCTGCGGAGAAATTTCGTCAATATTCGAGCGAGCCCTAAGACAGGATGCACCGAAATGGATGCTGCTTATGAATGTGATCTTAGATTCGTCGAGAGGGTAAAAATATTTACCCACGAGTATTTGAAGTATTGCAAATTCCTGGCCGACGAACGCTCCTCCCCCGGCGTGGTCAGTAAAAAGCTCTACGCCGTGCTTATTTCTAACTCTCAACTGCTGGAAGATTTTCTTGATTTTCATGGCGCCAAGAACAATTCCGACTGGTATTTTTTTCGAGAACTGAGTGCGGCCGTCAGGCATTTGAGCCTTGCCTGCTATTCCCAAAAGCATATCCTGAATCGCCTGATTTTTTACGACCTGGTCGATATGGAGAATTTCAAGCGGGAAGGGGAAGCGACCTTCGCGTTTTTGACCATCACGTTGAAAAATCTGGCACCGGTCATCATCGAAGAAGCCCGCCGCCTGAACATTCCCGAACCCGCCGAGACCGTCGATATTGCGGTGTTTCCCGAGGTTGTGACGGCCGAAATGCTGCCGTACAACATCGATGACGAAAACAGAGACCAGCAGAAACAGCACATCGTCAACATTGCCAGTGAATTTATCCGTATTGCCAAGACCCTCGACCAATTTCGGTTTTATGAACCCTACAGCATCGAAGAAATTCGGGCCATCGTCCCTGACAAGATCAATGAGGTCGAGGTCAGACGCTTCGAGATGCTGGTTCACAACCTGCAGTCTTCGTTCGACACCTATGTGATCCACGGGGGCTTCCGATTCGGCAAGAGAAAGCTCAAACAACTGCGCGGCAACTTTTCTGCCGTTTTTCACCTGCTTCAGGTCATGGGACGGTTGCTGCATTTTTACGAACGGCATCTCTACGATGCCGGTTACAAAAATATTTACAAACAGGTGCAGGAGCGCCTGGCGCTGTTGGTCGATGCCGAAGCGCTGCTGGACCGCACCATCAACTTCGGCCTCTACTATGCCTGCCACTTCCTCAACATCGGCACCAAGCTGGCCGGTGACATTCTCAACGAGAACATCGAAAGAGGGTCGATTGTCGTGGGCATACCGGTAAAACTCGGTTTCCATAGTCGGCCGAGTCTTCTGGTGGCCAAAATCGTGCAGCATTACGGCGGGCAGGTCGAAATGGTTGTGGGGGAGGACCGGTTCGATGCCAGCAGCGTTCTCGACATTCAATGGGCCGGCGGGAAAATACAAAAAGAGAACCTCGAGAGAGTCATTTTCGAGGGTGATGAACGTGCCCTGCAGGATATCGAGATATTAGCCGGCGTCAACTACGGGGAAGATTCAATGGGCAAGGGTGTGCCGCTACCGAGGGAACTTAAATACTTAAAGTAAAACATTATGGTTTCTGCTGTTATCGTTGCAGCCGGACGTGGCGTCAGGATGCAAAGCGACACTCGCAAGCAGTATCTGCAGGTTGCCGGTCG
>JARFQH010000072.1 GCA_029287875.1 Desulfobacteraceae bacterium
GACAACCTGCCGGACGAGGCCGACCCTCCTGAAATCTTCAAAGTCGATTCCAACAGCAGTGTCATCTTGTGGTTGAACCTGGTCAGCGATCGGATGGACGGACTGGAGCTGACCGATTATGCCGAACGTTACCTGGTGGATCGATTTTCGGTGCTGGACGGCGTGGCCCGGGTGTTTGTGGGCGGCGCCCGCCGCTACGCCATGCGCATATGGCTCGATCGCCAGACCTTGGCCGCCCAGGAGGTCACCGTTGCCGACGTCGAGCAGGCCCTTCGCAGCCAAAACGTGGAGCTTCCCGCCGGCCGCGTGGAATCGACCCGCAAAGAGTTCACCGTCAGGGTGACCCGCCCGTACAACACCGCCGAAGACTTCGGTCGGTTGGTAATTCGCCAGGGACGGGACGGCCACCTGATCCGTCTCCGAGACGTTGCCCGCGTGGAACGGGGTGCCGAAGACGACCGCAGCGTTCTGCGCGGCAACCGCATCCCCATGGTGGGCCTCGGAATCGTGCGACAGTCCAAAGCCAACACCCTCGATGTGGCCCATGCCGTAAAGGGGGAAGCCGCCAGGGTCGACGAAACCCTTCCCGAGGGGATGCAGTTGATCCAGAGCTACGACACGTCCGTGTTCATCGAAGCATCGATTTTCGAGGTGTACAAAACCCTGGCCATCACGGCGGTGCTGGTGGTAGCGGTGCTGTTCCTGTTTCTCGGCAGCCTGCGGGCCACGATCGTGCCGGCCGTCACCGTTCCGGTGTCGCTTATCGCCACCTTTGCCGTTTTGTGGATCATGGATTTCTCGGTCAACCTGTTGACGTTACTGGCCTTGATTCTGGCCATCGGCATGGTGGTGGACGACGCCATCGTCGTTCTGGAAAACATCTACCGTCGCATCCAGCAGGGAGAACCGCCCTTGCTGGCGGCGCTCAAGGGGACACGGCAGGTCGGCTTTGCGGTGATCGCCACGACCCTGGTGCTCGTAGCTGTTTTCGTACCGATCACCTTTATGCAGGGCAACACCGGGCGGCTTTTTTCGGAGTTCGCTATCGCTCTGGCCGGAGCGGTCTGCTTTTCGAGTCTGGTTGCCTTGACCCTCTCACCGATGATGTGTTCCCGGATCTTGAAGGCGCACCCCACGGGGAGTTCATCGAAATCCGGCCGGTTGACGCGCCTGCAGCAAGCGATCGCGGAACGTTACGGCCGCTTGCTGGGCGTGCTGATGCACCACAAGTGGGTTGCCGCAGTGATGTTTTTGGTACCCCTGGCATTGATCCCTTTGTTCTACTCGCTCATCGACAAAGAATACTCGCCCCTTGAGGACCGTGGCGCATTTTTCGTCATCGCCGACGGGCCCGAGGGCGCCGGTTTCGACAAGTCCTACGAAATGCTGGAGCGCATGGAAGACGTGTTGATGCCGCTCTACGAGAATGGGGAAGCGACCCGGGTGCTGTTGCGGCTGCCGGCATCTTTCGCAAGCACCAACGAAGTGAACAGCGTACGGGGAATCGTGGTGCTCAGTCCCTGGGCCGAGCGCGAACGCTCGATGCAGACAATCATGGCCGATGTCAACCGCCAGCTGGCGGCCCTGCCCGGCTACCGCGCCTTCAGCGTCGCACGCCGCGGCCTGGGGGGCGGCGCCGGAAAGCCGGTGGAATTCGTATTGGGTGGAAGCGATTATGAAGAACTGGCCCGGTGGCGCGACCTCCTGATCGCCCGCGCCGATGAAAACAAGGGGCTTTCCAACCTGGAAAGCGATTATAAGGAGACCAAGCCACAACTGGAGATCGTCATCGACAAGGACCGCGCCGCCGATTTGGGAGTGAGCATCGCCCAGATCGGCCGAACCCTGGAAACCCTGCTCGGTTTTCGACAAGTAACCACCTACATCGACCGGGGTGAAGAATACGATGTCATCCTGGAGGGAAAAGACGCGCAAAAGCGCACCCCCACCGATATCGGCAATATCTACGTCCGATCGGAAACCGGCGGTGAGCTGGTCCCGCTCTCCAGCCTGATTTCCCTGCGGGAATTTGCGGATTCGGCAGCGAAGAACCGGTTCAACCGCCTCCGGTCCATCACCCTGAGCGCCACCTTAGGAGACGGATATTCACTCGGAGAAGCGCTCGCGTATATGGAAAACATTTCCCGGGAGGAACTGGGTAACACACCGGTCATCAACTACAAGGGGCAGTCCCGTGAATTCGTGGACGCCTCGGGTGCGCTTTTCTATGCTTTCGGCCTATCCTTGTTGATCGTCTTCTTGGTGCTGGCCGCGCAGTTCGAAAGTTTCGTGCACCCCATCACGATTATGCTCACGGTGCCACTGGCGGTTGCCGGAGCCCTCGGCGGCCTCTATCTATTCGGAAGCTCTCTCAATGTCTACAGTCAGGTTGGCATCCTGGTGCTCATCGGGCTGGCGGCCAAAAACGGCATCTTGATCGTTGAGTTTGCCAACCAGCTGCGCAATCAGGGAATTCCTGTCGCAGAAGCAATACTGGAATCCGCCCAAACGCGCCTGCGCCCCGTGTTGATGACATCGGTGTCTACTGCCATCGGTGCCGTTCCCCTGGTCCTTGCAACCGGTGCCGGCGCCGAGAGCCGATTTACCATCGGAGTGGTCATCATCTCCGGAGTGGTGCTGTCCACCGTCCTGACCCTCTTTCTGGTACCGTTGGCCTATTCGCTTCTCGCCCGGTTCACCTCGTCATCCAATCGTATCGCACGCGAAATCGAAGCCCTCGAGCGGGGTCTGGCGAATTGACCGTTTGGCAATGATGATTTACCGATTTGTACGGGATGCGATCCCGGGACGCAGTGCCCTCAGGTCCGAAGCGCATCTCACATCTCGCATTCAACTCGAAAGGCTCTGCCAGAAGGTTCGTCGCGAGGCGCACCGTATGAAAAAATTTATTCGATTCCAGCAGACCGGTGAAGATCGGTACCTGGCTCTGGTCGCGCCCCGGTATGACATTCTGCCGCTGATCCGGCGGCATTTCGAATCGCGCTTTGCCGACCAGTGGTGGATCATTTACGATACAGTGAGAAACTACGGACTGTGCTACGACCGGTACAAAACATGTGAACTGCGGTTGGATGTCACGGACTTGAAAGCGCCCCTAAATGACGATGACAACGACGAACAGCTTTGTCTAACGCTGTGGCAGCGGTATTATGCCGCCGTCAACATTTCATCGCGGATCAATCCGAAGCTTCACCTGCGCCAGCTGCCGCGTCGCTACTGGCGATACCTGCCGGAAAAGCAGAGCTGAAGCTATCCGGCCGGCTGTTTTTCATTTTAAATTGGTTACCGGCTTTAGATGGATCTGCAGAACTTTCGTCAAATCCCCGATACATTCGTCTATGGTGTTGTAAACATACCCGGCCAACAGCTGACCGTTGTCATAAACATCGATAGCCGGTGCGAACGGCGGTTTGGCCAGCAGAGCATTAATAATAACGTTGAGGTCAGTCCTGCGGCAGCCCAGTACGATACCCTCATCCGGTGGATTTTCCGGGGAATGATCGGGAACTGCCCGGGGCTCACCTTCCGGTCTATGGTACAGCATCTGAAAGCGGACACTCGGTGGCATATAAATGACACTAACGGTTGTCGGCACCGTTACTTTTCCATGCAATTCTTCGAAAAACCCTCTTTCCCGATCATTCAGGGTGCGAAAAGTAACCAAGTGGCCGTCTTTTAAATACGGCGTCATTTGTGAAAGAAGTTTTTTAAGCAAATTATGCCAACCCTGGACAGAATCCTGCCGACCGGCCGGAGAGCGGCTCTCGATGATTTCGGCGATGCTTGAATTGGACGTATTTTTTAATGGCTTCACAATAAATCCTTTGAACCTATAGATTACGTTTGAATACGAGGTGAAAGCTAATGAGCCGGTCATCAAGTGTCAAGGAAGGCCTTTAACCATAAATACGGAAGCTAATTGTAAAAAGAGGGGGAAGAACTTTCATTGCGACTGATGATGTTCAACCTGGCATTGAGCTGGGGACTGCTGCTTCTTATCTGGTTGGTTCAAGTCATCATATACCCTGGCTTTCATCGAATTCCACCCGACACCTTCATCGACTACCACAGATGGTATGTCAACAGGATTTCGTTTATTGTTCTACCGCTAATGATATCTGAGCTGGGAATGACGACTTGGTGGCTTTTGGATGCCGGCACCCCTGGTGCCATTATTTCTACTGTTCTGGTTGTCATCGTTTGGTCTTCGACATTTCTTTTACAGGTGCCGATTCACAATCGACTGAAGTCCGGCAAGAAAGAGGTGTTAATTCGGCGTTTGGTCGCCACCAATTGGATTCGAACAATCGCGTGGAGCCTAAAATCCCTTGTCATTACCCTGGCGGTGATTAAATTATCACTTTAATTACTTCGGTCACAGGTAGTTTTTTCGATCGATTTGCCACTGCACAGGGAGTATTTAAGACCTGAAAGACCATGCGGTAGGTTCTTTGAAGTAAAGGTCTCCTTACCGAGCGCAAAGCACTGTAGATGCGATTGACACTTGATGTCGGAACACACATCGATGCACCGGTTTCGCGTGTGTGGCGTCTGATTACGGATACGCAGACCTGGACCCACTGGGGGCCGTCTTTAAAGGAGGTCGACAGCACCGAGCGGTTTATCCGCGCCGGATTGAAGGGCCGCATCCGGACTCCTTTCGGTTTCTGGGCGCCTTTTACCATCGAGACATTCGAACCGGAACGTTATTGGGACTGGCGGGTGGGCGGCGTGGCCGCCACCGGTCATCGCGTGGAACCCCGGGGCCCGGATCAATGTCAGTTGACGTTCACTGTTCCGGTCTGGGCAGCTGGATACGGAGTCGTTTGCCGTGTCGCCTTGAATCGCATAAAACGACTGCTCACCTCATCGATCAAGGAGGATCAATCGTGAAAAGGGTTCTTGTCACCGGTGCCACCGGGTTCATCGGCATCGAGGTGTCCAAACAGCTTTCCGAGCGGGGTATGCGCCCAAGGCTTATGGTCAGGCGTCCTGTACGCGGTCTTATGCTGAGACATCTGGACGCCGAAATTATGCAGGCAGATGTCCGCAGCCCCAAAAGCCTGCGTCGTATCCTGAACGGAATTGATACCGTTATCCACCTGGGGGCTCGAGCTGCCTTTGAACCCTATCCGCGACTGTATCCCTCCATCGTCAAAGGCTCTTTAAATCTCATGCAGGCCGCGATTGAGGCGCATGTCCAAAATTTTGTATTTGGCGGCAGTCTAATGGTGTACGGGGATACCGCCAAACCGCTCGATCAGAATACGGAACCGTCGCCGATGTCCGGTTATGGACAGGCCAAGTTCGAGGCCGAACGGCGCCTCGAAGAATTAGCTTCAAAAGCAGGTATACGTTTTGTGTCCTTGCGTCTACCCCATGTCTACGGAG
>JARFQH010000083.1 GCA_029287875.1 Desulfobacteraceae bacterium
GACAAGCAAGAGGTGGAATAATTTTTTGCCGGGGCCCTCATCATTATCAGGCAGAGGCAGGACCCATCGGATCGGGGTCAACCGGAAGGCATCGAAAGGCGGCGCAGATGAACGATCAGTTGATCCATGTCTTGCGGGAGCGGGGCTTCAAAAACAACCGGTACCAGACGACTCGGGTGAGTACAGGTCAATCGCCACGCGTGCAACATTTGCCGTTTGACCTGTCGGATGAGCACAAGCGTGGCTGCCGTTGGACCCCGGTTCACCTTGCGGCCGGCGTATACCGGGTCGCCGAGGATGGCATGATTGATGGCGGCACAATGGACACGGGCCTGATGGGTTCGACCGGTTTTCAAATTCAATTCGACCAGCGTCAGGCCTTTGAACCGTTCGCGCACTTCCCAGCGGGTTTCGGCCATACGAGGTTTGCGGCTGCTGATCGACATGCGCTTGCGGTCCACCGGATGCCGGCCGATCGGAAGCTCAATCACGCCGCTGTCGCCGGCCATCTCTCCGAAGACGACGGCAAGGTAGATTTTGCGAATGCTGCGAGCGGCAAATTGACCCGCAAGATGGGCATGCGCGGCCGCGTTTTTGGCGACAACGAGTATGCCGGAGGTGTCTTTGTCCAGACGGTGAACGATGCCCGGCCGCAACTCGCCGCCGATGGGCCCGATGGTCGGACAGTGATACAGCAGGGCATTGACCAGAGTGCCGGACGCGTGGCCGGGGGCCGGGTGAACGACCACCCCGGCAGGCTTGTTGAGGACGATCAAATCGTCATCTTCGTGGAGAATATCCAGGGCCAGCGGCTCCGGTGTCACCACCGAGTCAGCCGGCGGCGGTATACGACCGGTGATCTCATCACTCGCCCGCAGCCGGTAACCGGGCTTTTTAGACAGGCCGTTGACCGTAATCTGGCCGTGCTGAATCAAGACTGCCGCCTGAGAGCGCGTCAAGGCGGATACACGCGAGGCAACCAACAGATCGAGGCGCGTCCCCGCATCGACGGGATCGACAACGATGTGAAAAACACCGGTGGAGGGCATGTTGAGTGGAAAACTTAGAGGCTGGAATCCTGGGCTTCGTCCGGCGTGAAAAACGATTCGATTTCGGAGATGATGGTCTCTTCGTCGGTCTTCCTGGCCGTTGACAGTTCTTTGACGAGCAAAACCTGAGCCGTGTCGTATAGCTTGCGCTCACCGAAAGACAGGTCCTTTGTCAATTTCAACAGCGAAAGATCCCGAAAAACCTCGGCCACATCATAAAGAGAGCCGGTTTTGATCTTGTCCATGTATTCACGGTAACGCCGGTTCCAGGTCTGGTTGTCGTTCAGGGTTTCCTTTTTGGCCTTCATCACCTCGTAGACTTTGGGAATTTCCTTTTTATCGATAATGTCTCTCAAACCAACCGAATCGACATTGCGAATGGGAATCATGATCAGCATGTTGTTTTCGAGAACCTTCATCATGTAAAAATCATGCTTTTCTCCGTTGATCACGCGACTCTCGATGGCTTCGATCTTCCCAACGCCGTGTGCCGGGTAGACGGCAAGATCGCCGACGCGAAACTCTTTTATTTTCGGTTTCTTCGATTTGGTTTTCGTCTGCGCGCTCGCTTTTTTACTGCTCATTTATACACCGATAAGAAAAATTTGTGCCCCGCCGATTAAAAATTACCCGCCTGACACCGGTTGATCCTCTTCATTAAAATAGCGGCAGCAACAAGTACCGCGCTTGCCGGACCCGGACAACACGTCAACCAGCGCCCCGACGAAACCTTCGGTTCGCACCGACCGGCCCTGGGCGCGTAATCGAACCGAACTGAGTGATATTAAATAAAATATTAGCGTTGGTTTTATAACACAGCTACGATCAGCAATCAACAAAAAAAAAGGACCGGCGCGGTGTGGTCAGGCGCCGATCCTTTTCATCCGTTAACGAGTTAAGACATCAAAAAATCCCGAGTCGCTATCATCCCATTTTAAGCAGAAGCGGAACCAGCAACAGGGCCACAACGTTCAGGATCTTGATCATCGGGTTGATGGCCGGCCCGGCGGTATCCTTGTAAGGGTCGCCGACCGTATCACCGGTCACCGCGGCTTTGTGAGCATCACTGCCCTTGCCGCCCAAGTGGCCGTCTTCGATGTACTTCTTGGCGTTGTCCCAGGCAGCGCCGCCGGTCGTCATGGAAATAGCCAAGAACAGGCCGGTGACGATGCTGCCGATCAAGAGGCCGCCCAAGGCAATTTTGCCCAAAACCAGTCCGACAACAACCGGCACCACAACCGGCAGAAGGGCCGGAACGATCATCTCTTTGAGAGCGAACTTGGTGACGATATCGACGCAGGCCGCGTAGTCCGGCTTCCCGGTCCCTTCCATGATGCCCGGAATGTCACGGAACTGGCGGCGCACCTCGTCCACGACCGCCCCACCGGCTTTGCCGACCGCGCGCATGGAGATGGAAGCAAACAGATACGGCAGCATCCCGCCGAGGAACAGGCCGATAATGACGTTCACGTTGCTCAGGTCGAACGAGAGTTTCTCACCGCCGCCGTGCAATACGAATTCCTGGGTGTAAGCGGCAAAGAGAACCAGCGCGGCCAGACCGGCGGAACCAATGGCATAGCCCTTGGTGACGGCCTTGGTGGTGTTTCCGACGGCATCCAGCGGGTCGGTGACGGCCCGCACGCTCTCGTCCATACCGGCCATCTCGGCGATGCCGCCCGCGTTGTCGGTGATCGGACCGTAGGCATCAATCGCGATGACCATACCGGTCATCGACAGCATCGACATGGCTGCCATGGCGATGCCGTAAAGTCCGGCAAAGTAATGGGCGAGCCCGATGCTCAGACAGATGGCCAGAACCGGCAGGGCCGTGGATTCCATGCTGACAGCCAGGCCGGCGATGATATTGGTACCGTGGCCGGTGGTGGAGGCTTCCGCCACCAGTTTAACCGGCTTGCGGATACCGGTGTAGTATTCCGTGATGATAACGATCACGACGGTTAACACCAGGCCGACCAGTGCCGAATAGAAAACCGCCATGGGGGTGATGACCCGCACGCCGGGGATTTCGAGCGTCGGCATCAGCTGTTTGCAGGCGACGACAAATGCGATCGCCGCCAGAATGGCCGCTCCGAACATCCCTTTGTAGAGAGCGCCCATGATGTATTCGTTGGCGCCCAGACGGACAAAGCCGACCGCGATGATGGAGGCCACAATGGAAATAGCGCCGAGAACCAGCGGGAATTCGGTGGCGATCAGTTGGTCGGGAAACAGAAGGTTCCCCAGCAGCATGGCGGCAACCGCCGTGACGGCATAGGTCTCGAACAGGTCGGCCGCCATGCCGGCGCAGTCGCCGACGTTGTCGCCGACGTTGTCGGCGATAACCGCCGGGTTACGGGGATCGTCTTCGGGAATCCCGGCTTCTACCTTACCCACCAGGTCGGCACCGACATCCGCACCCTTGGTAAAAATACCGCCGCCCAGACGGGCGAATATGGAGATCAGGCTGCCGCCGAACCCCAGCGCCACCAGGGCGATGACCGCCTCGCGCACCGGTGTTCCGGTAGCGATCAGGATGGTGTAGAAACCGGCGACGGCGGTCAAGGCCAAACCGGCCACGATCATACCGGTAACCGCACCCCCTTTGAACGCCATGGCCAGGCCTTGTTTCAGCCCGCCCCGCGCGGCCTCGGCCGTGCGGACATTGGCAATGACCGACACCCGCATGCCGATGTAACCGGCGATGAAAGATGCCGTCGCGCCGCAGATAAAACCGATGGCGGTCTTGATGTTCAGGAAGACGGCAATTAGAATAAATAGGATAATGGCGGCAATGCCCATGCTTTTCAGCTGCCGATTGAGGTAGGCAATTGCGCCGGTTTTAATGGCATTGGCAATCTCGTTCATCTTTTCGTTGCCCGACGGCGCTTTTTTCACGACGCTCGCGGTGATGATCGAGAAAAGCACACCCGCTAGACCGACTAGCGCACAGATCAACGGTAAATTGTAGCTCATTCTTTCCTCCATCTAAAATCTGAATGTTTAAAGCGAAACCAGAAATTGTTTGTCGTTGAAACGGTTCATTCCGTCCTTCAGTCCTTTGGTCAGAACGGTCACTACCGCATCCCGCGCCCTGGCAACGATTCGGTCCAGCAAATCCGACTCTTCCATGGAATACTGCCCCAAAACGTGTCCCGTGACGTCGACCCTTTCCGCCGGACGTCCGATGCCGATGCGCAGGCGGGCAAAATCACCGCCGCCAAAGACGCTCATCAACGATTTCAACCCATTGTGTCCTCCGTGCCCTCCTTTCTCTTTGATTTTTAAGCGTCCAAAAGATAGATCTACATCGTCATGAATGACCAGCAGACCGCTGTTGGAAATCTTGAAAAAATCGGCGAGGCGTCTGACCGGAGGTCCGCTGTTGTTCATAAAGGCCAAGGGCTTGGCCAGGACCACCTCGATTCCCTCGATGCTTCCCCGCCCAAAACGCGTCTGGAACTTGTTTTTGTCGAATGCAATCTCAAAGCGACGGCTCAACTCCTCGACGACCTTGAAACCGGCGTTGTGCCGGGTATCCCGATATGCGTCTCCGGGATTGCCTAATCCAACAACCAGCCATGCGCTCGACTCAGGCATCCGGGCCGTTCAGTCCACCCGAATACCGCTTTTCCTGAAACGCCGGATCGCCAATTCCGGCCCTGCGTGAGCCCTTTGTATGAATTCTCCGGCCCCACATAGCTGTCACTCTTCTTCGCTGGATTCAGGCGCTGCTTCTTCTTCCTCGGCCGCTTCGCCTTCTTCTGCTTCTGCTTCTGCTTCTACTTCCGGCTCTTCCTCGGCCACACTGGTAATCGTCACGACGGTAAAGTTCGTTTCGGGCGAAATCTCGACGCCCTCCGGCAGCTGAATTTCATCAACGTGAATCGCGTCCCCGATGTCCAGGTTGCTGATATCGAGCGCGATCGATTCCGGAATTTCACCCGGAAGGCATAAAACCTCGAGCTCCCGACGAACAATCTGCACGATACCGCCGCGTTCTTCACCAATCGATTTTCCGTGAACCACCACCTGTACGTTCACCCATATTTTCCGGGTCATGCTGATCTCATAGAAATCAGCATGAATGAGGCTGTTCGTAACCGGATGGGCCTGGAGTTCTTTGATCATCACCGATTTAGGCGGGGCGTCGCCGTTATCTATGACCAGGTTCAACACCATCTGGTTGATGTTGTGGTTCTTCAGCACCTGCTCGAATTCGTGTATGTTCACCGATAGCAGCGTCGCATCGGTGTCGGGGCCGTAAAGCACAGCCGGTATCCGACCGTTACGGCGCAGCACACGGGCCGGTCCGTTTCCGGTGGTCTTGCGGATTGTTGCCGTTAATTGATGTTGTTCCAAATCTTGGGTTCCTCCTTATAATAACCGCAGCCTAAATGAACAGGGATGAAACCGATTCGCCGTTGTGGCTGCGGATGATGGCTTCACCGACCAACGCTGAAATGGTCAACACCCTGATTTTAGGACAGTTTGCAGCATTGGGTTTGAGCGGGATCGTGTCCGTGACGGCCAGACTTTTCAGGCATGAGGCGTCGATCCGCTCGATCGCCGGTCCTGAGAGCACCGGATGGGCACAGCTCGCGTGCACCTCTTTGGCACCGGCGTTCTTGACCGCAGTAGCAGCCTCCGTCAACGTTCCGGCGGTATCGACCATGTCATCGAGAATCACGGCCACCTTGTTGCGGACGTCGCCCACGACAGCCATCGCCTGAGCCTTGTTGGGTGCTGAGCGCCGCTTGTCGATGATGGCAAGATCGGCATCGAGGCGCTTGGCAAAGGCTCGGGCGCGTTCGACTCCGCCGGCATCCGGTGAAATAATGACGATATTGTCTTGGAAATTCGATTTGATGTATTCGATCAGGACCGGCGCCGCGAAGAGATTGTCTACCGGAATATTGAAAAATCCCTGGATTTGCCCGGCGTGCAGGTCAAGAGTGATGACTCTTTTCGTGCCGGCGACTGTCAGCAGATCCGCTACCAGTTTGGCACTGATCGGTACCCGTGGAGCGACTTTCTTATCCTGGCGGGAATACCCGTAATACGGCAAAACGGCCGTGATCCTTTTGGCCGAAGAACGGTTGCAGGCATCGATCATCAACAGCAATTCGACGAGGTTATCGTTGACCGGAGAGCAGGTGGACTGAATGATATAAACGTCTTTTAGCCGGATGTTTTCGTCGATTTCTATCTGTATCTCGCCATCGCTGAAAGTCTTCACCTTGGCACCGCCAAGCGGCTGGTCGAGATACTGGCAGACCTTTTGTGAAAGGTCGGGGTTGGAATTTCCGCTGAATATAACCAAATCTTTCATTACCGCTACCGTTTGTTTGTATTTAAGTTTTCCAGCTGAAAGGATCGCCGACACGGCGCCGTACGAAAGCGCACATCCGCATCATTAGCCGAAACGAAAGGCTTTTGGCTGGGGCGGGAGGATTCGAACCTCCGAATGCAGGAACCAAAGTCCTGTGTCTTACCGCTTGACGACGCCCCAAAAATTAAAAAAACGATGCCGCGGCTGGAATCGGAAGATCTCTCCGAAGGCTTCCGGTATCACCGTTACGGAGAACCGGCGTCCGCATCGACGATGAGCTGGGTAAGAAAAAACGACCCCTCGGTTATTCCTTCGAGGCTCTGCAACGCGCGGCGGGCCATCCCGTCGTCGGCGAAAAGCGCAAACACGGTCGAACCGCTGCCTGACATCGATACACCGAGCGCCCCGCGTCCGTCGAGGGCTTCTTTGGCTGCCTTTACCTGCGGATACCGGTTGAGCGTCACAGTTTCAAGGTCATTGCATAAATGCAATGCCGCATCAAATGGACGCTGTTTCAAAACGAAGTCTTTAAGTTTTTTTTTACAGTTTGTCAATCCTAAATCCAGATTTTTATAAACCTCCGCAGTCGATACGTTGACAACGGGATAAAACAACAAAACCCTGTATGGCGGCAATTTGCGATACGGTTCCAGTCGCTCGCCAATGCCGGTCGCCAGAGCCGGATGCCCGAAGATGAAAAAGGGGACGTCCGCACCGACTTCGCGTCCCATCTCCATTAATTCCGCCAGTTGGAAAGGGTATCCCAGCAACCGGTTCAGGCCTCGGAAGACCGCGGCCGCATCACTGCTGCCGCCGCCCAATCCGGCACCCACCGGGATCTGTTTTTCAATAGTGATCTTAACGCCGGTCAGAGGCGGATGGCGGCTTTTTGGCAGATTTCGGAAAAATATTTCGGCGGCGCGGTGGGTGGTATTGGTCGTGTCGGCGGGAACTGCCGGGTCTGTGCAGGTGACCCGGATACGCGCGCCGGTGGGATCGAGCCGGATGCGGTCGGCCAGCCCCAGCGGGCACATCAAGGTGAACAACTCGTGGTAACCGTCCGGTCGTTTACCGGTAACCTGCAGAAATAAATTTATCTTGGCCGGGGCGTTGATTTGAATCATGGGACCCGTTTTCCCTCACCACACGCCCGGCAAAGTGCGCGGCATGGACGCAGCACTTTTTAGTCGGGGACGTATCGGCCCTTTAGGCTTGTTCTCTGACGAAGGCGATTCGCAAGTCATAGAGGATATTCTTGAGCATATTTGCCTCTTCTTTCGTCAGGTTGCCGCGCGTTTTTTCCTCCAGCATGCTGAGGATATCGATCGTTTGTTTGGCCATCGGCAGGTTCTTGGACGGCCGACCGGTCTCCGGGTCTTCTATGGCGCCGAGATGCATTAGCGCAGATGCATTCAACGAGAGGATAAACGTCGGAAAGTTGACCTCCGGCAACGGCATATCTTCGAACCGATTATCATCTGCCCCGGCTGCCGGTTCCGACCGGGGCGGGGTTTCGGTTTCATTCTTGATGGCACTGTCTTCAGGTTTTACTTCCTTTTCCGGTTTTTCGCTTTCTCCGCCGGAAAACATCCGGCGGTCTTTCACGCTGAATCCTTTTTCTTCGTCCGACATATCTGACCTCCTGTAAATTTCCGGCCGAACATCGTTTCTATAGACTTTACAATAAGATGTCTTGGCCGTTCTTTCAACCTGGCACCGACATAAATGTCGCCTCAAGATATAAAAAAGTCTTGTGGCCGATCAGCGCTGTTCGGCCCTGCCATGTCGGGATTGCACGGAAAAAAGTCCGTCTATGAATCGAACGCCTGGCGTGCTTCTCCCGGGCACCGGCGCTCATCTGCTCGTCCTATCGGTCAGAACTCGAGCGGTGTCACCGTTCTGACCTGCGGCAAGGCCAGCAGTTCCGCCAGGACGTCTTCCGGAATCAGCGTGTCCGTTCTGAGAAAGATAATGTTGTTTTCGCCGTCCTGATCCTGGCCGACCTGCATGCGGCTGATGTTGATGTCGTGCCGGCCGAGGGTCGTGCCGATGCTGCCGATCGCACCCGGTTTGTCCTCATTGTAAATCAAGGCCAGATGGCCTTCCGGGACCAGTTCGAGCCCGAAGCTATCGATCTGCACGATCCGTGGGTCGCGTTTACCGTAAATCGTTCCGGCGACCGTGGTCGTCATATCGGTGGTGGAAACCCGTACCGAGATCAGATTGATAAAATGGTCCGATTCGGCACTGATGCTCTCGATGACTTTTATGCCCATCTCCTTGGCAATCACCGGTGAGTTGACGAAATTCACGGCGTCCCTGACCATAGGGGTCAGCAACCCCCTGAGTATCGCCATGGAGACCGGTGACAGGTCGAGTCCATTGAAATCACCCTCGTAGATGATCTCCACCTTTTTGACCGGTCCTCTGGAAAGCTGGGCTTGGAGCAGGCCGATGCTGTCGGCCAACGCAAGGTAGGGACCCAGTTTCTTCAGCAACTCACCGGTAATGGACGGAACATTGACCGCATTGACGATCGTACCGTCTTTCAGGTAGGCGATAATCTGCTCGGCGATTGCAACAGCAACATTCGTCTGGGCTTCCAGCGTCGACGCTCCCAGGTGCGGTGTACAAATAACCCGCTCATGGCAGAAGAGCCCGCAGACGCCCGGCGGTTCTCTCTCGAAGACATCCAGAGCGGCACCGGCGACCTTGCCGGAAGCCAGGGCTTCGTCGAGAGCCTCTTCGTCCAGGATTCCTCCGCGAGCGCAGTTGGTGATCATCACCCCTTCCTTCATCTGGGCAAATGCCGCACGACCGATCAGTTTTTCGGTGCCCTTTCCCTTGGGAACGTGCACGGTGATGTAGTCGGCTGTCCGGTAGAGTTCCTCCAGGCCGACGCTTTTATAACCGGCCTTCTCGATCTGTTCAGGTGCAACGAAAGGATCATGGACCATCACGCGCATCTTGAGTCCGCGGGCGCGATCGGCAACGATCGATCCGATCTTTCCGAAACCGATGACGCCCAGCCATTTGTTGAAAACTTCCCGGCCTTGCAAGCGTTTTTTCTCCCACTGGCCGGCTTTTAGAGTGGCAGTGCCGACCGGAATGTTACGGCTCAGAGACATGATCATGGCGATGGTGTGCTCGGCCGTCGTAATCACATTGCCGGTCGGGGTGTTCATGACGACCACGCCCCGTTTGGTGGCCGCCGGAATATCGACATTGTCCAACCCGATGCCGGCCCGACCGACGACCTTTAATCTCGTAGCCGCCGCAAGGAGATCTTCGGTTACTTTTGTGGCGCTGCGGATCACCAAGGCATCGTATTGACCGATTGTGGCCTTGATTTCTTCGGGAGACAGGCCTGTTTTGACATCCACCTCTATTCCGCCTGCTTCCCGCATCGTTTGAACACCGATTTCTCCCAGATTGTCGCTGACCAATACCTTCATACCCATTTTCCCCCGAGCTATAAAAATCTTCAGTCCGTTTTTAGTTGACCCTTACAGAGTTGTTTCACCGCTCATTCGCAATAAGGGCCCCGGTAAAAAACAAAAACCTACTCTACGCCCTCTTTAACTGCAGTGAATCTTTGGTTCATTTATCGACGAGCGCATTCCTGAATTGCACGTATCCGTCCCTTACGGCCGCGTACGGTTCGATGGCGGCCTCTTTGATGGCTTCGTATTCTCCGAGGCGCAGGGACAAATCGTTGAACCGCCTGTAGCCTCCAACGGCCGCAGAGGCCCCGAAAGGTTCCAGGTAAGAAATCGGATTGACGAAGAGGTCGCCGCCAAAACCAATGGAATCCCGAAGAGTGGACGGTCCGACGATAGGCCAAACGATGTAAAAACCGTTTCCGAGACCGTAAACGCCCAAGGTCTGCCCCAGGTCCTCGTCACTGATTTCCAGATTGAAGACTATCTTACCCGCATCGCCGAAACCGAGCACGCCCATGGTTGAGTTGACGAAAAAGCGCGCGGTTTCCGTTGCGGCAGCTTTGAATTTACCCTGCAGGATGCAGTTCACCAGACGCACGGGGGTCAACAGGTTGCTGAAAAAATTAGCGATGCACGTTCGAACATCTTCACGGAACACAACGTTATAGCCCTTAGCCACTGGCTTGAGAACCCAGAAGTAGAGCCTGTCGTTGAATTTAAAGACGGCGCGGTTAAGAGGCGCCAGGGGGTCGGAAATCCGGACCACTGCCAGTTGCGCTTGTTCCTCGGGGAAGTCGAAATCATCATCAATCGCCGGCCCGGGCACTTTTCCCTCCGGGACTTCCACAGGCCGATCCGCTGACGGCCGAACCGATTGCGGCGCGCTCGCTGCGCCGGATTTTTCATCTCCGGCGTGTGCAGCGGCGCTTGACATTAAAATGACCGCCAGCGAAAAACAAGCAGCTGAGAACATCACCCTCCGGATCTTGGGGTTCACGAAAAAATAAGTTCGCAATTTTGGGCGTCGAGTCGCCCGGCTGGCAAGGCGCAAAAACGCAGGGATATCTGGATATTCCGAGTTTTTGCAACGCCGCCGGACGGGATGTATCGGCGTCCAAAATGTGACATTATTATTGAGTGAGCCCTTACCCGCTGGTTTCATTCTGATGCTTTTGCTCCTCGATTTTCCGCTTGAGCCGGTCGATGACCTGAGCGGCCGATTCTTTATCAAACAGGCTGCGAAACTGGCTCTGATAGTTTTGTACCAGACTGACGCCTTCGACGTACACATCATAAATTTTCCATTTACCGTCCCTGAGTCTCATACTGTATTCGACGGCAACATCAGCGTTGCTCCCGGGGACTTTGGTCCTTACCTTGGCCCTTTTGCCGGAGTCGTCCAGCATTTCATCGAGATATTCGACCTTCAGACCTTTGACGGTTCCGTTTATCCGTGTCAGGTAGTTATTGCCGAGAAATTCAGCAAAAAGGTCCGTAAATTCCTGCCGCTGCTGCGCGGTAAAGCTGTTTTCCCAGTGATATCGACCAGTGGCCCGCTTGGCGATCAATTCGAAATCGAACATGGGACTCGTCAACGACCGGATCTTCTCCCGCTGGTCAGCCTTACGGGCCGGGTCCTCATACTGCGGATCTTCGAGAATTTGGATCACCTTGTCAATGGGACCTTTCAAAGCGTCAACCGGCTGTTCGGCCCTCAGCGCCGGTACAATCGCGACCAGGAGCAGGGTCAAAAACAAAAGGATTTTCTTCACAAGCGTTTCCTTCTTTCACTAAAGTTTCGCCAAAAGATAAGATGACAATTTGGGGCGTTGAGGCGACCGGCCGGCAAGGCGCGAAAACGCAGGAATATCTGGATATTCCGAGTTTTCGCAACCCAACCGGACGGGATGTATCGGCGTCCAGATTGTAACGTTATTTTTGAGCGAGCCCTTAGGCCATGGTGCCTAAGCATCAGACCTTCCCGAAAACAAATTTGCTGATCAGCTCCTCAATATCCAGTGCCGATTCGGTTTCGATTATCATGCCGCCCGGCTTGAGCGGTACATCCGACACCCCGGGGGACAGTTTGATGTATTTGTCGCCGATAAGCCCCGCGGTCTTGATCGAAGCGATGACGTCCTCGGTCAAAACGATTGATTTCATAATCTTCATCTGGACCACCGCCATCCAACGCTCCTGGTCCAGCGAAAACCCCTCGACCTGGCCGACCGGTACGCCGGCCAGTTCCACTTCGGAACCGGCCTTCAAACCCGCAATCGACTGAAAACGGGCTGAAACGGTGTAGTAATTGTCACCGATGATTTCCATTTTGCCGAGACGAATGGTCAGATACCCGATGCAGGCGATGCCGATGAGTACGAATAGACCCACCGCCACTTCAACGGACCACTTTTTCATGTTTCCTCCTGTTACGAGCAGACACGGAATTCATACATTTTTTCCTGGTCGGCTTCGGCCGCCGTCAGGATGTTCTCGATCGTACTGCCGCGCTGGACTTCGACAATACCGGCGCCGACCGTAAAACAGACGTCCGGTCCGGGCAGGAATGCCATAATCGTTTCCCCCTTGATTTCCCGGCCGAGCTTGGCGCAGAAAGCCCGGGCCTGCTCCCTGGTCGTATTGGACAGAACCAGCAGGATCTTGTTCAGTCCGTAGCGCGAACAGGTGTCGGTGATCCGGATGTGTCGCTGCAGTTGCAGGGCGAAATTCTTCAATGCCGTCTGTCCGGCCTTGCGTCCCAGGGTTTCGTTGATCTGGTCGATGTTCTGGACCGTCAAGAGAACCATTGAAAATACAATCTGGTGGCTCTGCAGCCGCATCATCTCCTCGCGGAACTTGCGGTCGCCGGCTTGCTGGGACGCCAACCCGGTGAGCTCGTCACGCTGGCTTTCGAGCCCGGTGATAAATTGCCGTATCACCGGGTCTTCCGTGTGCTGGATCTCCTCAGGCGTGCCCTCGAAGAGAATCCGGCCGTCTTCCAGCATGGCAATGCGTTGGGAGATGTAGAAGATGTCGGGAATCTCATGGCTGACGATGACCCCCGTAAATCCGAACCGTTTCTGGTAATCCGCAATCATGCCATGGACCACGCTTTTTCGAATGGGATCGAGCCCGGTCGTCGGTTCATCGAAGAGAACGATCTCCGGATCGGTGACCAGGGCCCGTGCCAAGGCCACGCGTTTCTTCATACCGCCCGAGAGCTGCGATGGATAATCGTCGTCGATCGCGTGCAGGTCGAGCTGCTCCATCTTCTGCTGCACCCGATGCCCTATTTCTTCCCGCCGCAGTGATGATTTTTCTTTGAGCGGCAGGGAAACATTCTCGAAGACGGTCATCGAATCAAAAAGAGCGTTTCCCTGGAACATGTAGCTGAATTTCTTTTTCAAGGCTTCCCGCTCCTTCTTCCTGAGTGCAACCAGCGGCTTGCCATTGAATAAAATATCCCCCGAATCCTGCCGGATAAGGCCGATCATGTGCTTCAGGAGCACACTCTTGCCGACCCCACTCTTGCCGATAATCGAGGTAATCTGCCCGGCGTAAATGCTCAAATTGATGCCGTCCAGGACCCGTTTGTCTCCAAAATGTTTGTGGACGTCTTTGAACTGAATCAGCGGTTGGTCCATAGGTTTTCTCACAGCAGAAAAGAGGTCAGCACGTAATCAGTAACCAGGATCAACACACAGGATTGGACCACGGCCGAGGTGGTTGAAAGACTGACACCTTTTGCTCCCTGACCGTCCGATCGGCGATGGGTATAGTACCCCTGATAGCAACAAATGGTGATAACCACCACGGCAAATACGATCGATTTGATGAACCCTCCGGTTACGTCCACCATGTCGACGCTCGATTCGACCCGCGAAAAATAGATCCCCGAACTGAGCCCCAGCAAAATAGAGCCCGTCAGGTAGCCGCCGAAAATGCCGATAACATCGAAAAGCGCGGTCAACAACGGAAAACTGACCAGCGCGGCGGCAATTCGCGGGCTGACAAGAAACTGGATCGGATTGATACTCATCGTCTCCAGAGCATCGATCTGCTCGGAAATCCTCATAATACCGATTTCGGCCGACATGGCAGAACCGGCCCGCGCAATGACCATGATGGCCGTCAGGACCGGGCCCATTTCACGCACCAGGGTCAAGGCCACGGCCGATCCGAGTGAACCGGTGGAGCCGTATTTGACCAGAACGTAATAGCCCTGCAGACCCAGGACCATGCCGGTGAAGGCACCGGTCAGGCAGATAACGAAAATTGACTTCGAACCGATGAAGTATACCTGCTGAGCGGTTTTTGAAAGGATGGTCGGTAGAGAGAAAATAAGGGCAAAACCTTTTACGAAGAAAATCATGATGGAGCCCATCTCCCGCACCAGATCGATCGCGTAACGGCCGAGGGCCGCCAGCGGTGACGCAACGGTTTCTGATCGGTTCATCAATAGGATTCCTACTCATGTTTTTGGTTTACGAAAAAATACGTTCGCAATGTTGAGCACCGAGGCGCGGAGACGCCGGAATATCAGGATATTCCGATTTCTCACAACGCAGCCAGACGGGATACATCGGCACCCGAATTGTAACATAATTTTTAAGTGGCCCTCGCGAGGCGACGCGCAGCTGCCTTAGTACATAAAGAATCGGAATATATATTGATGGCTTATCTATGTCAAGAAAGCAATCGGCAAAGATTTAGGATCGTTGTGACGATCGGGTCTCGATACCGCTTATAATGTGACCTTAATTTTGAGTGAGCGCTAAAGGTTGAAGAGCAACTCGTGACGCGTTATCATGGGCGTGGTTCGTTCGGTTTGAGATCGGCAGTACCACGCCCGTAAAGGCCGGTGCACTTTATAAAACCGCGGAAGAGCACTCTATAGGTTGGTGTCCATCCACGATTTAACAATACAGCAGCACTATGATCAGCGTTGAAAATCTCTCAAAACGGTTCGGTGAACACGTCCTGTTCGAGACCGTCGCTTTTCAGCTCAATCCCCGTGAGCGCCTGGGACTCGTCGGACGCAACGGTCACGGTAAAACCACGCTTTTCCGCATCATCAGCGGCGAGGAAGAGCCCGACGAGGGTTTTATCAATATCCCTAAAAGTTACCGTATCGTTCACGTCCGGCAGGCTATCGACTTTTCTCGAGAGACCGTTTTAAAGGAAGCCGCCGCCGGTTTGCCCGCCCACGAAGGTGACCAGATTTGGCGGGCTGAAAAGATCCTGGCCGGCCTCGGCTTTTCGGAAAATGACATGGAGCGGCACCCGGAAGAGTTCTCGGGCGGTTACCAGGTGCGTCTTAATCTGGCGAAGGCGCTGGTGGCCGAACCCGACCTGATCCTGCTTGATGAACCGACCAACTACCTGGACATCACCTCCATCCGTTGGGTGGAGCGCTTCTTCCTGACATGGCCGCGCGAACTGATGCTGATCACCCATGACCGCAGTTTCATGGACAGTGTCGTCACTCACACCATGGGCATTCACCGGCAGAAACTGCGTAAGATCAGCGGCGGAACCGATAAATATTACACCCAAATCGCCCAGGATGAAGAGGTGCACGAAAAAACCAGGCTCAACGACGAGCGGCGCCGCAAGGACATCGAGCTTTTCATCACCCGTTTCCGCGCCAAGGCCCGCCTGGCAAATATGGTGCAATCGCGCATCAAGACCCTCCAAAAGATGGAAAAACACGAGAAGCTCGAAAAAATCAAGACCCTCGGTTTTTCTTTTCGCAGCCGGCCGTTTCCCGGCAGGCAGATGGTAACCGCTCAAAAACTTTCATTTGCGTACCACAGCCCAACCCCGTTGATCCGGGACTTCAGCATCACCATCGCAAAAAACGACCGGATATGCATCGTCGGGCGCAACGGCCGCGGCAAGACCACGCTTCTCAGGCTTCTGGCCGGCTCCCTCCGACCGCAGGCAGGAAGCATCGGCTATAACCCGAACGTGATGGTCGGCTCCTTCGAGCAGACCAACTTGAAAACCCTGGTGGATGCCCGCACCATTGAGGAGGAGATCCTCTATGCCAACCCGGACATCACCCGGCAATCAGCCCGCAACATCTGCGGCGCGATGATGTTCGAGGGCGACGACGCCTTGAAAAAAATCGGTGTGCTGTCCGGCGGTGAGAAAAGCCGCGTCATGCTCGGCAAACTGCTGGCCACACCGTTCAACCTCCTTCTGCTGGACGAGCCGACCACCCATCTTGACCTGGAATCCTGTGACGCCCTGCTGGCCGCGCTCGACAACTTCGAGGGTGCGGTGGTCATGGTAACGCACAACGAAATGTTTCTGCACGCCCTGGCCAGGCGGCTGGTGGTGTTTCAATCGGAAGGTATCGAGATCTTCGACGGCAGCTACCAGGGCTTCCTGGAAAAAGGCGGCTGGCAGGAAGAGGCACCGGCCGATCCGGCGTCCGATGGCGGTGCCTCGGCCGAGCAGAAAACGGAAAAGGTCAACAAAAAGGAACTGCGCCGTCGCCGCTCCGAATTGCTGGCGGAACGCGCCCGCATCCTGCGACCGATCGAGCGGGAAGCCATCCGGGTCGAAAATGAGATCGACGCCAATGAAAAGCGGCTCGATGCGCTCACAAAGGACATGCAGAGCGCCAGCCAGACCGGCGACGGAACTCGAATCGCGGAGCTTTCACAGGCCATTCACGCTTGCCGGACGGCCATCGACCGCCTTTTTGAGGACCTCGAAAGGCAATCTGAAGTCCTGGACGAACAAAAACGCGCACTTGATGAAAAGATGGATGCGATTGAAGCGCAGTGGAAATGAAGAGGCGTTCTCTTTCACTTCGACTTGATCCTGGCCTGCCGGCGCGTCAGAATGACGTAAATAAGCCCCGCAAAAAGAATCGACGGCAATGAGCCGCCGAGGGCCGTCAGTTTGACGGTCAGCCAGTAGAGGGCAAAACCGCTGAACCAGGCGGCGATGGCAACCATGTTGAAGCCGCCGGTGTACCAGTAAATTCCCCCGGCAGCATAGAGGGCTTCGAGATCCAGTCGCCGGCCGCGGATCAAAAAATAATCCGTCAGAACAACGCCGAAGAGCGGCACGAACATGGACCCGATGAAGAGCAGAAAATTCTCGTATTGCTCCATCGGGAAAACCAGCGCCACCAGGATGGCAAGAACCCCGGCCCCCCACATGATGGTCGTCGCACCGACCCGCCTGGATATGTTCAACATAGAGCAGGTAGCCGAATAGACATCGGGAAAATCGGAGGTTATGCTCGAAAAGATCACCATGACCAGGGCGGGCAGCGCCAGTCCGATGCGGCCCATAACCTGCAGGATCAGGGCTGCCGGATCGCTTGCACCGGTCGCCAGCGTTGCCATCAACCCCAGCAGGTACATCCAGGAGGAGATCAGAAAGTACCCCCACCAGGTGTTCCAGAAAGCCGGGGCCGATTTTTTGGCGAAGCGCGCGTAGTCGGCCACCAGGGGCATCCACGAGATCGGCATGGCGATCACGAGATCGAGGCCGATCATAAAAGGCATCCCCTGCGGTTTGGCCGAAAAAACATTGTCTCCGAATTCTCCGACAGACACCCACGTCATCAGGATGATCACCAGCA
>JARFQH010000148.1 GCA_029287875.1 Desulfobacteraceae bacterium
CTCTAAGACCATGGGATCATATAAGCATCCCCAGCGCATTACCGCCAATCCTCTGCAATTGTAGCTTGATTCCGCAGAAAGCCCCTTAAAACTAAGTCGCTCCCATACGCATTAATTACCGCAAACATCGAAACACTCGTCCTGTTTGGCAGTGTCCACTGGACCGTCTTACGCTTGTCCTCATTCAAATCGAATGGCCGGATGAAGGTCTCGATAGTTTTCAAGGGATCATCCTGAACCGCCCCGGGTTTTTCATTAATGGACTGATGTGTCTGCATAATTCAACTAACACCTTGTACGGAATCCCGCGGAATTTTCCAAAATACTGAACCAAAGTGCAGATGGTATGGTTGCAAAATGTACCGAAGGTGTCTTCGAGGGAGAGGCTTAGGTGCGCCGGCGCCGGTGGTTCAAGTCTTCATCTTTTTCTAATCCGGTGTCAGGCGATTTTTTTTTGCCGCTTCAGACTACTGTGTTTCGCTCACCTGTGTCCCCCGGATGAGAATGACGCTTTTAGTAGCGGATTCGTCAGTTGCGACATCAGGCAACGTCACCATGTGAGGCGATGAGACGAGGCGCTCTTTTTTGACCGGATGTTCGCCCGGCTCATCTTTTTCGCTATTGATGATTTTTAAGGTGACTTCCACCTTTTCTGTCTTTTCCGGCTGTCTGCCTCCGTAAAACATGAGTCGGGGGTCATAAATAAATCGAGAGGGATGTTTAAGATGTTTCTTTACCGTGCCAAATTTTGATTCGTTATTTCTAAAATGGCCCTGCGCTGGAGATAGATATTTAAATCTATGGTGCGGCGTCAGCTTGTGAGAGTTGCCGACCTGGCCGTTCCCGACGCCAATCGACCCGGAGAATCCAGGAGCGGCAACCACGAAAATAATAAAGAGGATGATTGATATGGTAGCTGCACGAGCCATTTTCACAATTTCCCGAGAGACCTTTTAAAAACTTGATACGTGAAGGGTAAAAAATCAACCGCATTGTGGATAAAATGGGAAATTTTTTTAATCTTGGTAAAATATTTTTACACGAATAGCCGGTATGTTGATGTCGATAAAGGCGCATAACTAACTATTATTTCAGATATATTGAATATTCTTCATCCCTGGCACGGTGGTTGCTGTTACTGTGGTTAGTATCCGAACAACTCCAAGCCACAACAGCAAAAATGAAAAGAGCCTTTGTCATTTAAGGATTAACAGACACAAAGGCTAAAATTCGATAAAGAGGGCTGTCGGAGTCAGTCGGAATAAGGTTTCTCGGGTGTAAGTGCATCTCACAAGCAAAACTGCACAGCGGGATTCCAACTAAACGGAAAAGGGCGAGTCCAAAAAAGGGCTTGCCCTTTTCCGTTTTTTCAGGTGACTGAAATTTGTGGCGCCAATGTAGGAACACGACCGGATCAACAAACCGGTGCACGAACTGGTGATTTATCTGAAGGGGGGAACTGCCACTACAGGAGATGAAGGAGGTGGTCGGCGACTTGGATAACCCGGTCAGCAATGGGCAATTTCAAACGGAACTAAAAGAACTGACTTTTTGGAAGTACCTGGAGATTATAAAGAGAGTGATCCGTGTTTTTACCATACCAATCAGGGCTGATTTTCAGCCCCTGCCGAGCCGAATATTTTAATGTTTTTTTATAAAATGGGGGACAGGCAGGGGACTAAATTCACTTTTAAAACAAAAAAGCTCACGGTGATTCCCGTAAGCCTTTGATATTAATGGTGCCGAGGGACAGAATCGAACTGCCGACACGGGGATTTTCAGTCCCCTGCTCTACCGACTGAGCTACCTCGGCGCGCTTGGTTTTGAAAGTGCCATTTCTATTGAAGGTGCATGGCTTTGTCAAGGACTTTTTCCCAGGTCACCGAACAGGAACTGCAGCAGAGCGGCTGCGGTTATTGCGGCGGTTTCGGCCCGAAGGATACGCGGACCGAGTCCGGCGGTGAGAAAACCTTCCGCAACGGCCGCTTCGACCTCGGCCGGCGAAAATCCCCCTTCGGGACCCAGAATTGAGAAAATCCCTTCCGGTGAGGCGCCTTGCTGAACCATCTCCTGCAGATTTAATGGCTGCGGCTGATTCTCCCAGAAAAGGATTTTGACATCGCAGTTCCGGGCCTGAAGCAGAACGTCCTGCAGTGTGCCGACCGGCTCAATCACCATTAGACGCCCCCTCTTGCATTGTTTGAGGGCTTCGCGGCTGATTTTTTGCCACCGTTCCAGACGGCCCGCCAGACGCCGACGGTCAGGAGCGGGAACGGAACGCTCCGCGAAAAACGGTATCCATTTAGCAGCCCCTAACTCGGTCAACTGCCGTGCGAGACCATCCATTTTTTTATCTTTTAGAAAGGCTTGGGCGATGATGATCTGAACCGGCGAATCGGTCACTGCCGGAACGCTGCTCAGGACCTCGACCACGATGCCGTCGCGAACAAAGTTATCGATGCGCGCTGTATAAGCCACGCCCAAACCATCGAAAAGCCCGATGCCATCACCGGGTTGCAGCCGCAATACCTTTCTGATGTGCCGGGCATCGGAGCCTTTCAAGGTCATTTTCTCGCCAAGCATCACCGATTTTTCTGTAAAGAAATAGCGCATGTCAGGTCTATAGCGTTAAAACCGAGTCCTTGTAAATGTCTAAACACCGCGGATTGCGACACGCCAAACATCTTGACTTAAACGGTCTCCTATGGTAATGTACTAAAATTAATAAGAAATTTACGGATGTGGTATCACCCCAATTTATGAGGACCCCCATGCAAAACGAGGATAAATCCGCGATGGCGAGTGGCGCAAAAAATCTTTTAAGTGATGACGATATCATCGAATTCGCCGAAACGGTTCTGGCCGATTTGGACGAAAGTGACGCCGGACAAGATGAAGAAATGGCGCTGGTAGAAGAAGACGACGACATCATCGATCTGACCGAGGTGGCCGATAAACCCGAAAGCAGTGACGACATTCTCGAACTGACCGAGGATGTCGATATGGGCCTGTCCACCGAAGAAGACACCCTCGAATTGAAAGATATCGCCGGAAAAGCGGAGGGTGAGTATGAAGTGGCCTTCGAACTGGAAGATGACATCGAAGATCTGATGATAGAAGATGATGCGGTCATTGAAGTCGATGACGAGGTGGACGATCCGACGGGTGTGGCCGAAGATGATGCAGACGACCGAGAGGTTATATCAGAACCGTATGATTTTGCCGACGAAGAGGAAACCTTCGACCTGTCTCCAGAAGATCAAGTAGACATGGCCTCATCAGATTTGGAGGACGAAGACACCGATTTCGACTTCGAACCCGCTGCTGAAAATTTGGCCGGTAACTCAGATGAATCGCCGCTGAGTGCGGACGCCGGCGAAGAGGAAACCCTACCGGAGCCCGAAGACCGGGCCCCCGAGGAATACCCCGCAGAGGGTGACCCGATGACGGTCGCCCTGGAAACGCAACCGCTGGAGGACCAAGTAGCGGACCTGATAGGGGGCCATATAGGAAATCAGATAGAGAATATGGCAACCGACGGGCAACAGGAAAAGCTGGAGCTGACTGAAGCAGATCGGCGGTTACTCGAAGAAGAATTGAGCCTCGATATCGATGATGACACGTCGACCGATATAACCGACGACCGGAATGGGGCAGCAAACGCCGACCAGCCACTCGATGACACGATCGACCCCGGCAGTATCCACCGTGCCGAAGATGAAGAATCTACAGACGCCGGAAATGCCCCGGTATCACTGACCGCAGAGGCCGCTCAGCCGGACTTTGCAGAGGCGTCCGATGGTGGAACGCCTGAAACCTTTGATTTTGACTTCGATGAGGTCGCCGAAGACGACGCAACGACAGAAAGCGAACCACCGATGACCCCATCGGCCGATGTTGAAGAACTTTCGGTTGAATCCCTCCTGGCCGATAGCGACGCAACCGGCAATGCCGAACCGTACCAACCACTCGATGGGGCTGAAGGAACACCGGAGGCGGGTGACACAGGACCGGCGGAGCCACCCGAAACCGAATTTGACCAGGAGATTAAGGCAGCCGGTGCATCGGAAATGAACCTCGATCCGCTTGATACACCCGATCCGCACGACGGTCTCACGGTCGCAGAAACCATGTCGATCCCGGCCGCGGGGCTGTCGGCCCAACACCATGCCGATGACGATGTGCCTGCGGACAAAATGAATGAAACGATTCCGGAAACCCTTTCCGGAGCACAGCTCGAAGCGGTCGTCGAACAGGCAGTCAAAAAATTATTCGGCGAAAAAATCGAGTCGATGCTCTCCGATGCCATCGAGAAAGCGGTGACAAAAGAAATCGACCGCCTGAAAACCCTTATATTGGGGGACCTCGATCACGATCGCTGATCGTCTGTCGGATCGGAACACGCCTCGCTTACATGGGATTATTCGCTTCGGGTAATCCCGTCTTGTTCAGTGCCCGTCCAGAAATGGTAGATTTCGACTCCGGCCAAGGCCGCAGCGATTTTGCAACCGCAGTCGTAGTAGTGTTACGTCGAGGATTGCAAAGAGCGAGAACGCCGGCCCGAGCCGAAAGATGCTGTTTGTGGACGAGCACAATCAAAGGTCCTTCCATCTTAATGCTGACCCGCCCGGAAACCGGCTGCAACATATTTGAGTTCATTTTGAGAACCGGATTCCGTTACGCAAAACTCCTCACTCATCTTCACGCGATTACCTGTTGAAAAAATAACGACAGTTTTATAAGGATGGGATTTCGTTTTGATGCCGCAGTTTCATGGGGACGCAATCGAGCGGGCCCCGTTCTGGAAGGAGACCATGGGTATGAATCAGGACCTGTTGACCAAAGGCTACGAACCGCATGATGTTGAGAATCGCTGGTATGCGTTCTGGGAGAAGGAAGGTCTTTTCGACGCACACCTCGATCCATCGCCCAAGCGATATTCCATCGTCATTCCGCCGCCGAATGTCACCGGTGTCCTCCATATGGGACACGCGTTGAACAACACCCTTCAGGATATCCTCTGCCGATATCGACGGCAGCGGGGCGACAACGTCCTGTGGATGCCCGGGACCGACCACGCCGGAATCGCCACCCAGAACGTCGTCGAGCGCAAACTGGCCGAGGACGGCCTTGACCGTCATCAACTCGGCCGGGAAAAGTTTATCGAAGCCGTGTGGCAATGGCGCCAAAAATACGGCAGCGCAATCACCAACCAGTTGAAGCGATTAGGGGCTTCGTGCGACTGGAAGCGTGAACGCTTCACCATGGACGAAGGCCTCTCGCTGGCGGTCCGCAAAGTGTTCGTCCAGCTCTACGCCGAGGGCCTGATCTATCGCGGCAATTACATCATCAACTGGTGCCCGCGCTGCTCCACCGCCCTGGCTGATCTCGAGGTCGAGCACGAAGAGACCGACGGCAATCTCTATCACATCCGGTATCCTTACCAGAACGGCGCCGGGGGTGTGGTCGTCGCCACCACGCGCCCTGAAACCATGTTGGGCGACACAGCCGTGGCAGTTCACCCGGAAGACGAACGCTACCGCGATGCAGCGGCCAAAGCCGTCATTCTGCCGCTGATGGATCGCATTATACCGGTCATCAGAGACGAATATGTGGACATGTCCTTCGGAACCGGGGCCCTCAAGGTGACCCCGGCCCACGACCCCAACGACTACGATATCGGTCTGCGCCACGACCTGCCGGTCATAAAAGCGATCGGCGACGATGGGCGGATGACGGATGCGGCCGGCCGGTTCGAAGGGTTGGAGCGATTTGACTGCCGCAAAGCGGTGGTCGACGCGCTCGAGGCCGGCGGGTATCTCGTGAAGATCGATGCTTACAGGCACAGCGTTGGCCACTGCTACCGCTGCAAAGACATCGTGGAGCCCAATCTTTCCCGGCAATGGTTCGTGAAAACCGCACCTTTGGCCCAAAAAGCCATCGCCGCGGTCAAAGAAGGCCGGACCCGCATCGTCCCCGAAATCTGGACCGCGACCTACTTCGAGTGGATGACCAACATCAGAGACTGGTGCATTTCACGTCAGATCTGGTGGGGTCACCAGATCCCGGCTTGGACCTGTACGGAGTGTCAGGAGTTGATTGTGACCATGCAGGCCCCTGCAACATGCCCGGCCTGCGGAAGCGCCGCACCGGTGCAGGACACCGATGTCCTCGACACGTGGTTCAGCTCTGCACTGTGGCCGTTTTCCACCATGGGATGGCCGGAGCAGACCCCGCTGCTGGAGATCTTCTATCCGACCTCGGTTCTGGTCACCGGTTTCGACATCCTCTTTTTCTGGGTCGCCCGCATGATGATGATGGGTATTCACTTCATGGGCGATGTACCGTTCCGGGATGTATACGTCCACGCCCTTGTGCGCGACGAAGACGGCAAGAAGATGAGCAAATCGAAGGGCAACGTCATCGATCCGTTGAGCGTGATCGACACCTACGGCACCGACGCCTTCCGTTTTACTCTGGCCGCCTTCGCCGCCCAGGGGCGCGACATCAAAATGTCGGAGAAACGGATCGAGGGATACCGTAATTTCATCAACAAGCTCTGGAACGCCGCTCGACTGTGCCTGATGCACCTCACCGAAAGGCAGCCTGAACCCGGTGCGGACGGTCAGTCGCTGCCGGACCGCTGGATTCTTTCGCGGCTGCAGGCGCTCACCGGCGTGGTGTCGGACGCCATCGACGGGTATCGCTTCAACGAAGCGGCCGGCGCGCTCTACAATTTTGTCTGGCACGAGTTCTGCGATTGGTACCTGGAGGCGATCAAACCGGTACTCTACGACAAGCGCGGGGCGAATCAGAAGGCGGCGACCCTGGCCGTGCTCCGGCGGGTGCTGGGCGACACCCTGATTCTGCTGCATCCGTTCATTCCCTTTGTCACCGAAGAAATCTGGCACAAGCTGCCGGGCGCCGAAGGCTCGCTCATGCGCGCCGTCCACCCCCTGGATGACACCCGGTCGGCTGCCCTCGTCCACGACCATGACGCCGAATCGCAAATGAAATTGATCACGGACATCATCACCGGCGTGCGCAACATCCGCGGCGAGATGGATCTGCCGCCCGCCCTGGAGCTAACGGTCGAACTGCAGTCCGAAGACAAATCGGTGCGCGCCACGGTGGCAGACCATCAGGACATCATCCTCAATCTGGCCAGGGTCAAGGCCCTGAGCATCGTGGAGCCAGGCAATAAACCGGCCTCTGCCGCAACGACGATCATCGAGGGCGGCACACTGTTCGTTCCGCTGGAAGGCATCATCGATTTTGAAAAAGAGGCCGAGCGGCTTCAGAAAAGAATCAACAAGGTCAATGCCGACCTTCTGCCGGTCGTCAAAAAGCTAAACAACGAGGACTTTCTGAAAAAAGCCCCGGCTGATGTCGTGGACGGTGCGAGGGAAAAACAGGAGCTATTGCACCTGACCCTCCAGAAACTCGAATCGACGCTCAAAAAGGTGAGAGAACTATCGAAGTAATGTCCATCCATAAAAGGTCTTTTTTCCGCTGGGCTGCGTTCTCCGCGGGTTTCCGGCTGCGGCGTACATAAAGTACGCCTCGCCGCAAAGCCTTGTGCGGCCTTGCTCAACGAAAAAAATCCGCATTTATGGATTGGACACGCAACAGGGCCTTTAAAAGGATCGCGAATTGGCACCAGGTAAGCGTAGGTTGGGTTGGAATGAAACCCGGCAGAAGTTCACGAACCTTCACCGATGTTGGGTTTCGCTCTGCTCAACCCAACCTACGTGTCTGCGGATTTACAAGTTTCGAGTTTCAAATTTCAAGTTTCTATTTGCCGATCACCCGGCTCCATAACAACTTAACTGCGAATTGCAGTCCAACATTATGAATCGCCCATGAATACCACCGACAAACTGATCGACCTGGCCCTGGAGGAAGACATCGGCGCCGGGGACGTGACGACCGAGAATCTGGTTTCGCCCGAAGCAGGGGGCAGCGGCCAAATCGTTGCCAAAGAGTCGCTGGTGCTGGCCGGGCTCGGTGTCGCCCGAAAGGTTTTCGAACGTCTCGATCCCGATATTGCCTGGCAGCCCCACCGTTCGGACGGTGATGCCGTCGACGCCGGCAGCACGGTTTTGACGGTGTCGGGAAAGCTTCAGGCCCTGCTGAAGGCGGAGCGGGTGGCGCTCAATTTCCTGCAGCGCCTCTCCGGTGTCGCCACCCTCGTGCGCACCTACACCGCCAAAGTCCCCGGCGGCGGCGCTCGCCTGGTCGACACCCGCAAGACCACCCCCGGATGGCGGGCGCTCGAAAAATATGCCGTTCGCGTCGGCGGGGCGGGCAACCACCGCATGGGCCTGTATGACGGCGTCCTGATCAAGGACAACCACATCGCGGCCTGCGGCGGCGTAGCGGCGGCCGTCGCTCGGATCCGCGGCCGGATATCCCATCTGATGAAAATCGAGATCGAGGTCGCCACCCTAGAGCAGGTCCGTGAAGCCCTTGCGGCCGGTGTCGAGGTTATCATGCTCGACAACATGGAGATCGATCAGATCCGGAAAGCAGTGGCCCTGATCGATGGCAAAGCCGTGATCGAGGTATCCGGCAATGTCACCGACGCCCGGCTCGCCCGACTGGCCCTGACCGGCGTCGACATCATTTCGGTGGGCGCCCTCACCCATTCGGCGCGTTGTGTCGACCTGAGCATGCGCATTACCGGAACCGACGCCTGACGACAATCAAGTCTGATAACAGATGATACCGATTCGCGACACCATCCCCACCCGACACCGTCCGGTCGTCAACCTCACGCTGATCGGCATCAATGGGGTGGTGTTCCTGGTGCAGATGGCCCAAGGGCCGGGGTTGGACCGCTTCGTCTTTGACTATGGCCTGGTGCCGGCCCGTTTTTCGGATCCCCGAATAGCGGCCTACTTCTCACCGGTGCAGCAGCTCTTCTCGCTCCTCTCCTTCATGTTCCTGCACGGCAGTTTCTGGCACATCCTCGGCAACATGTGGTCCCTCTACATCTTTGGAGACAATGTCGAAGACCGGCTCGGGCACCCGCGTTACCTGGCCTTTTACCTGATGTGCGGATTGGCTTCGGGAATCTCGCACCTGATTATCAACTGGCACTCGAATATACCGACAATCGGTGCCAGCGGAGCCATCGCCGGTGTCATGGGCGCTTACTTCATCCTGTACCCGACATCGAAGATCCTGACCCTGATTCCGATCATCTTCATCCCATGGTTTGTAGAAATCCCGGCTGCCTTTTTCCTCGGTCTCTGGTTCATCCTTCAGTTTCTCAGCGCTGCCGGCAGTCACGGCGCCGTCGGGGGAATCGCCTGGTGGGCTCACATCGGCGGCTTTATTTTCGGCATTCTTTTTCTGAAACTGTTTCAACTCCTGCCGTCCACCGGAATCGCCGAAAAACTCGGCCCCGTTACCGAAAAGAAGACGACGCGCCACCTGCAGGTCATTCGCACCCATGGCAGCGGCGACACCCCCGACCTGCGCGGCACCATAGACATTTCACCCCATGAAGCCTTATCCGGTACCCGAAAAGTGGTCAACATACCCTGGGGATTTTACACGCGGATGCTCAAGGTAACCGTTCCGGCAGGGGTGACGGAAGGAAGTTCACTGCGTTTGAGAGGAATGGGCCGTCAATTTGAGGGCGGTGGGCGCGGAGATCTTTATTTAAAGGTTCAGATCCGGTGAAGGAGACAGGCCGTCGGCCTTTCGCCGTCTAAAGACTGATTTTAACCGCTGACCGTCAGCCGTCGGCCTTTGGCCATCTTTATGCCTTCAACACCGTTTCATCGTCCGCCTCGAGGGCGGTTACCTGATTGCGGCCCTTTTGCTTGGAGGTATACATCGCCTTGTCTGCACGCTGAATGAACGTAGACAATTCCTCGTTTTCGGCGTACTGGGTGGCGCCGATGCTGATGGTGATCGAGATTTTATTATCGGTTTCCGGCAGAAACACTTCCGACTGGACCACGTTGCGAATACGTTCGGCCACCAGCATCGCTTCTTCACAGCTGGTCTCCGGCAAGATCACCGTGAACTCTTCGCCGCCGTAGCGATAGGCGGTGTCGAGCTTGCGCAGGCAGGATTTGATCACTTGGCTGATCCGCACCAGGATTTTGTCGCCTTCCAGGTGGCCGAAGCTGTCGTTGTAACTCTTGAAATTATCGATGTCCAGAAGAAGCAGGGCCAACGGGTGTTTATAGCGGTTGAAGCGATCGACCTCGACTTCTAACTGGCTGTAAAACGACCTCGAATTGTGGAGTTTTGTCAGACCGTCTGTAATCGCCAGGCGCTGCAGCTTTTCCATCATCCGCACGCGTTCCTTGGTCAGGTCGCGCTCTTTCAGAACACGCTTCAAACGCAGCAGCAGCTCTTCGAGTCTCACCGGCTTGATGACAAAATCACTGGCCCCCATGTTGATCGCTTCCTCATAGGAGTAGTCGCCGCTGTACCCGGTCATGACGATGACATCGGAGTCGAAGTCCCTTTTTATGAGCTTCGTCAGTTCCAGCCCCCCCATGCCCGGCAGCATGATGTCGGTGATGACCACCTGAATGTCGCTGCTGATTTTTTTCAGAAGCTCCAATGCCTCTTCGGCATCCGAGGCCATGATGGAATTGTAGCCCGCCATCTGGATGAACTCGTTCATCGAATCGCGAACACCGTCCTCATCATCTACGATCAGTATGTTGGTATTTTTGTTCGTATGTGGCATCGAGATTATTCGGACAGTGAACCGGCAGGTTTTCTCTTTACCGGGGTTGACATATTTGGAAAGAATCTGATAGGTTAAATACTTTAATCCAAATCCGTAGCCTCAAAGTATAAACTCAAAATCATACGGTGTCAACTCACTTTTAAAATTATCCAATCGCCTCAGTACCTTGTACTGACGGCGGTTAAAAATCTAACTTTTTCTTCACGAAAACAACCTTCCGGCAGTTTCACCAGCCACAGGATTCCTGCCGCCCGACCCGGCACACATTGTCGCGGCAGCGGGGCGATGCAGCCGCAGACGGTTAAACAATGAACAATATCAGAAATTTCAGTATTATTGCGCATATCGACCACGGCAAGTCAACCCTCTGCGATCGCCTGATCCAGGCCACCCACATCGTTTCGGACCGGGACTTTCACGACCAGCTTCTCGATACGATGGATATCGAGCGCGAACGCGGGATCACCATCAAGAGCCAGTCCGTCTGCCTCCCTTACCGCGCCGCCGACGGCCGGGACTATCATCTCAATCTCATCGATACGCCCGGCCACGTGGACTTCAGCTACGAGGTGTCTCGTGCACTGGCCTCCTGCGAAGGCGCATTGCTCCTGGTCGACGCCAGCCAGGGGGTCGAAGCTCAGACCCTGGCCAATCTCTACCTGGCCATGGAGCACGACCTCGAGATCATTCCGGTCATCAACAAAATCGATCTGCCGTCCGCCGATATCGACCGCGTAAAAAAACAGATCAACGAAGATCTGGGCCTCGATCCGGACGAAGCCCTACTTGTCTCTGCCAAGGAAGGGACCGGCGTCACGGAGGTCCTGGAGACGATTGTCCGGCAGTTGCCGCCGCCCAAAGGTGACCCGGAAGCCCCGTTGAAGGCCCTTATTTTCGACTCTCACTATGATTCCTACCGCGGGACGGTGGTCCACTTTCGCGTTTTTCAGGGACGGATCGCCCCCGGCGACGTCATCCGGTTCATGTCCAACAATGCCGCCTACCGGGTGGAAGAGGTGGGGATTTTCCAGATCGAAATGGTACCCCAGAAGTTCCTTTCCGCCGGTCAGGTCGGTTACGTCATCGCCGGCATCAAGACCGTCAGCGACACCCGCTGCGGCGACACGATCACGCTGCGGAACCGGCCGTGCGACAAGCCGATGCCCGGTTTCAAAGAGGCCAAACCGGTGGTGTTCTCATCCATCTATCCGGTGGCATCGGACGGGTACGAGGACCTCGCCGTCGCCATCGAGAAACTCAAGCTTAACGATGCTTCCCTCGTTTACGAAAAAGACACGTCGGTCGCCCTCGGTTTCGGTTTTCGGTGCGGCTTTTTAGGGCTGCTGCACTTGGAGGTGGTTCAGGAAAGACTGGAGCGCGAATACGACCTGTCGCTGATCCTGACGGCACCGTCGGTTCGCTACAAACTCTCCATGAACGACGGCACCGAACTGGTGATCGACAACCCCGCGCACTATCCGGATCCGACCAGCATCAGCGTCACCAGGGAACCGTTCATACGGGCCACCATCATGATCCCGGACCGGTACATGGGGGCGGTCATGAAACTGTGTCTCGACCGGCGCGGTACCAGTGTCAATTACCAATACCTGACGAGCAACAGGCTGGAAATGATATTCGAACTGCCACTGGCCGAGGTGATCTACGACTTCTACGACAAACTCAAGTCCATCACCCAGGGTTACGGGTCTTTTGACTACGAACTGCTCGACCACCGCCAGACCGACCTCGTCAAACTCGACATCCTGATCAACGGCGACCGGGTGGACGCCCTCTCACAGTTGATTCACCGGGATCGGGCCGTCGAACGGGCCCGGCTGGCCTGCGAAAAACTGCAGCAGGAAATCCCGCGGCAGATGTTTAAAATCGCCATCCAGGGCGCCATCGGCGGCAACATCATTTCTCGTAAGACGCTGTCTCCGCTCAGGAAAGACGTGACCGCCAAGTGCTACGGCGGCGACATCACCCGCAAGCGAAAATTGCTGGAAAAGCAGAAGCGCGGCAAAAAACGGATGAAAATGGTCGGTCAGGTGATGATCCCGCAGTCGGCGTTTCTGTCCGTTTTGAGAACCGACACCGATTAGGGTTTAGTGTTTGGGATTTGGGATTTCGTGTTTGGGGGTTGGTGTTTCGGGTTGCGTCCGGGTGACGGGATGGGCCAAACTGTCAGCGTTTAGGGGCAGCAGATTTTTTCACCCCACCATTACCATTCATCTGCCGCTGACGTTTTGTCGACAGGTCGAATCACCCTCAATACGGACAAATCTCGGGGGCCCGCATTTCTTCAAACGTGGTCTGGTTTGCATTTGAAGCCACGCGTGGTTAAATTTTAGGTTGATTCACGGTGTGGCATAACATGTAAAAAAACAACTGAACCATCCTCGCCACAAACGGCGGTAACACCCAAAAAACCGAAAGGAGACAGTTATGGCAGCTAAAAAAATACTGATGCTTGTGGGCGACTTCGTAGAGGACTATGAGGTGATGGTACCGTTTCAGGCCCTTCAAATGGTCGGACACACGGTGCACGCCGCCTGTCCTGACAAAAAAGCCGGCGAAACCGTTCGCACGGCGGTACACGATTTCGAAGGCGACCAGACATACACCGAAAAGCCGGGACATAATTTCGCCCTCAATGCCAGCTTTGACGAAATCCGTGGAGAGGACTACGATGCCCTTGTCATTCCAGGCGGCAGGGCACCCGAGTACATCCGACTCAACACGCGGGTCCTCCACATCGTGCGCCACTTTGCCGAATCCGACAAACCGATTGCGTCCGTCTGTCACGGCGCTCTGGTTCTTGCCGCGGCCGGTGTCCTCAAGGGGCGCAGCTGTTCGGGCTATCCGGCGGTCGGACCGGACGTAACCGGCGCCGGCGGCGAATTCATCGACATCGCCGTTGACAAGGCCCATCGGGACGGCAACTTGGTAACGGCGCCTGCCTGGCCGGCCCATCCACAGTGGCTGGCGTCTTTCCTGGAAGTATTGGGGACGAGAATCGAACCTTAGTACTCATTACTAACTTAACATTTTGGACGCCAATGCATGCTGTCCGGCTGCCGGTGCGAAAACTCGGAATATCCAGATGTTCCTGCGTTTTCGCGCCCTGCCGGCCGGGCAAATCAACGCCAAAAAATTTTAAAAAAGAGATTAAGCGCGCAAACCTATCAGAAACGAGGGTCGACCGGCAGTGTTGCCGGTGACGGTCAAGCCGCCTCTTGGCCGGTCCGTTTCAGATGATGCCCGGCTGCGGCGTCCGTCAGGTCGGCCAAGGGTCCGTGTACGGCCGTGAATCGCTTAACACCCTCTTCCCCCATAAAACGCTTCAGCAGCCTCGGGTCCGTTTTTGTCAAATCCACCATCAACAGTCCGTCCACGACATCCGAGAATTCGCGATCGAGGTTGAAACTGATCAGGCTGCCGTTCAATTTCAAATACTGCCGCAAAAGGACCGGAATGCCTTTACCGTCCCTTTCGATCTCAGATATGAGCAGCGAGATGTCGTCGAGATCATTGACGGCGGTGTGCAGCAGCCGGCGGGTGCCCCCCTGGAACTCCCTGGTCCGAAAGGGCTTGCGGGGGAAGACGAAACGCGCCAAGGTGGTGTCGAAGCGCTTGGCTTGCAGGAAACGGACGATCAGGTTGCGGGACACGGTGTGATAATCCTTGCTGATGCTCACGGGTCCGAACAGGATGTTGTATTGGGGATTGTGTGCGATGAAGGCGCCGATCCCTTTCCAGAGCAGCATGAGACTGTTGAACTTCTTCTGGTATTCGAGGCGGATGAAAGAGCGCCCGAATTCGATAGAACGGTTCAGTTGCTCGAGCAGTGCCGGTTTGTACCGGAAGAGTTGATTGGTGTACAGACCCTGAACCCCGTAGACCCTCATGATGACGTCGGACAATCCCAACCGGTATGCGCCGACCAGTTCACCGGAGGCATGGTTCCAAAGAAACAAATGCAGGTAATAGGCATCGAAGCGATCCAGATCGACGGTTTTTCCCGTACCCTCGCGTGCGTCACGGAACGTGATTTCCCGCAGGCGGCCGATCTCATTCAATATGTTCGGAATCTGTGAAGCCCGGGCCATGTAAACCGCAAAATCACCGCTGGAAATCAGTTGCTGCCCTTGCGGCAATCCCGCCAGATCGGCACGCAGCGCTACCGCTGCCACCGGTGCCATGATCGGTTGCAGCTGCATCGGGTCTGTTTTTAACGACACGAGACGCAGTCGGTACCGGTTTTTATCGACACCCCGATTCTTGAGGAAGTGGGTCCTCAGCCTTAGATACTCTATCAATTCCGCATCGGTTTCGTATCGCTTCAGTACCTGCCAGGGAATGGCTTTGCCCACGAAAAGCCGAACGCGACGGCCGGCCTTGTTCATCAGTTCACGCGGCAGCAGGGCCGTGCGAAGTCGGGGATGCAACACGCCCAGAAGCTGGAAGAGCAGGCTGTTCCGCCCCGGGAAAAATACCGGCAGCACGGCCGCC
>JARFQH010000176.1 GCA_029287875.1 Desulfobacteraceae bacterium
CCGGTGCCGGCGGTTGAAATTACCGACGAGGGCATATCCTTGAACAGTGCTGTTACCGAGTTCGAAAAGGCGCTGATCGTTCAAACCCTTGAAAAAACAAAGTGGGTTAAAAACCAGGCAGCCAAACTCCTGCAGCTCAACCGCACAACCCTCGTCGAGAAGATCAAGCGCCACCGGCTCGAACCGGTTTCAGTGTGACTTTTAAAGGGTTCAAGGGGCCAAGGATTCCAGGGTTCGAGTGATTGGATAAAATCGCGCACGATTTTATTAAATTCCGCCATGGTGGGATCTTGCCGGTTAAAGACATACCCGATAGACCAGATTGCATTCTTTCAGATCAGTAATTCTTTCCAAGTGTTTTTTTCTTCTTGCTTGAACCCTTGAATCCCAGACTCCTTGAATCCTGATGGAATGGTTATCGCTTTCGGATCTGCTCGATATTCTTTCTCTTTCCCCTCCAATAACACCACTTCGCGTCCATCCTGTTCTCCGTTAGCCACAGCTGCCCTGGGGGCGTCAAAGACCTGACGTGAACAGCGGCGATATTTGACGACGCATCGGCCTCTATATGCTCTATTTGGGGGGTGATCTGCGAAAGAATTTACGAGGTGCCGCATCGTCCGGCCTCCAGTACCGTGGGTGGTAAGGACAGCCGACATGGGAGGAAAAGCGAACCGACTTTCTCGGATCGCGTTGAAGCTGTGACCATGCACCAAAACAGATGGCACGAAACTTGAACATATTCCTGGCCGTTGCCGGCTGTCTGGGAGAGATACGGTTATCTCCCGAAGTGTTTTTAAAGCAGCGTCCGGTTTTGGAAAGAGAGTCGTGCCCATGAAGTGTCGTATGGTTTAACCGAATGCAGACGCAATCCATTTTGATTGTCGAGGATGATCCCGATGTCCGGGCCATGCTGACACGCACGCTCGGC
The DNA here is from genome assembly GCA_029287875.1 of Desulfobacteraceae bacterium. Taxonomy (GTDB): domain Bacteria; phylum Desulfobacterota; class Desulfobacteria; order Desulfobacterales; family SG8-13; genus JARFQH01. The sequence goes on from JARFQH010000176.1 coordinate 932, forward strand.
TGCAGCGGTTATGCCGTCGACAGCGCGACCGATGGTCCGGAGGCACTCGACAAGTTCAGAGACAACCGTTTCAATCTGGTCATCACTGACGTGCGGCTTCCACAGATGAACGGGCTGCAGTTGCTGGATGAGATTAAGCAGACCGAGCCGCACGTCCCGGTTATTGTCATTACCGGTTACGGTTCGGTGCAGAATGCAGTGGAGGCTATGCAGGGCGGGGCCAGCGACTACCTTCTCAAGCCATTTTCAAACGAGACCCTTCAGGCTGCTATCAGCCGGGCCGGGATCGTGTTGCAGGAAAGGTCCCCGGTGCGGCCGGATCGCGGAACGCTTGCGGCCGAAAGGCGCATCGTCACCCGTGATCCGCAGTTTCTGAGTCTCCTGGAGGTGGCCGAGAACATCGCCGCCAGCTCCGCCACCGTGCTCGTTCAAGGCGAGAGCGGGACCGGCAAAGAGCTTTTGGCGCGCTTCATTCACGAGCGGGGCGGCCGTGGAGACGAACCGTATGTAGCGGTCAATTGCGCTGCGCTGCCGGACACGCTTGCGGAGAGTGAACTTTTCGGGCACGAAAAAGGGGCTTTCACCGGCGCCGTCACCAGGAAGACCGGCAAATTCGAGGCCGCCGGGCGTGGGACGATCGTACTGGATGAAATCAGCGAGATGTCGCCGCCCCTGCAGGCCAAGCTGCTGCGCGTCCTGCAGGAACGGCAGGTCGACCGCATCGGCAGCAATCGACCGGTGCCGATGGAGGCCCGGGTGATCGCCGTCAGCAACATCGATCTCAAGGATGCCGTGGAGGCCGGCAAATTCCGCAAGGATCTTTTTTACCGCGTCAACGTCGTACCGTTGACGATTCCGCCCTTAAGGGAGCGAAGAGGAGACATCCAACTGCTGGTGCGTCATTTCTGCGAAACTTACGGGCAGATGAACGGCAGGCAAGCAGTGGTCTCCGAGGCGGCGATGGATCTATTGCTGAGACACAGCTGGCCGGGAAACATTCGCGAGTTGGAAAACACCTTTGAACGCGCGGTTCTGATGGGCACGGGCACCGAAATCGCACCGCAAGACCTTATTATTGACGGTGATCACGCGACGGCGGGTTCCGCCGAGAGCGCACTCATCCGCGCGGGCGTAACGGTCAGAGACATGGAACGGAAACTGATCATAACCACGCTGCAGGCGGTAAACGAGAGCCGGTCCCAGGCCGCCGAGATGCTGGGAATCAGTATCCGCACCCTGCGCAACAAGCTCAAGGAATACCGGGAGGCAAACGCCGAAGGCTGCCGCCGTGCCGGTTGACGGGACGGCCGCACTTCGGCAGGGAACCCCTGGTACGAATTTTGCTCTTTAGCGGTCAGCCTGAATCGAGGAGGATATCCATGGAAACGTTTAAACTGTGTGGCGGTTCGATTGAACTGTTGAGCCGCGCCCTTGATGTGCGGTCGTCGAACCACAATGTCATCGTGTCGAACATTGCCAACGCCGACACGCCGAACTACAAGGCGTTTCACGTCGAGGTCGAGAAGGAGATGGAAAAATTTGCCGACGACCCCGGACGTCTGCAGATGCGGCGCACCCAGCCGGCTCACATGCCCGTTGCGGCCGTTTCAGAAGTTCGCGGCACTGCGCGGGCCAGCGACACCCCGCAGTTCAGCTTGAGAGGGGACGGCAACACGGTCGACATTGACCGGTCGATGGCCGACCTGGCGGAGAACAACCTCTTGTACAACGCGGCCGCCCAGATCATCCAGCAGAAGTTTCAAGCACTGAAGTCCGCCATCCTCGGCGGCAACGGAGGGAAGTAATTATGGACTTTTTTGGCTCGCTTCACACCAGTTCAACGGGGCTCGCCGCGCAGCGTCTGCGGATGAACCTCATCTCCAGCAACCTGGCCAACATCAACACCACGCGCACGGCCGAGGGCGGACCTTACCGGCGCAAGGACGCGGTCTTTGCAGCGGTCCAGACGCACCGATCATTTAAAAGGGCCCTGGACGATGCCCGGGGGGGCGAACGCGCCGAGGTCGAGATCGCCGGGGTGGTGGAAGACCCGGATCCATTTCAAAAGAAATATGACCCGCGCCACCCGGACGCCGATAAGATGGGCTACGTGCTGGTTCCCAAAATCAACTTGATGGAAGAAATGGTCAACATGATTACGGCCACCCGCAGCTACGAGGCCAATGTGACCGCAATTAAGGCCACCAAAAGCATGGCGCTGAAAGCGCTCGAGATAGGTCGCTAATAATGAAAATTGATTCCGTTGAATACGTTCCCTTCACTCGGTCGATGTCTGCCGCGGTTCAACCGCCTGGCACTGCACCTTCCACACCTTCTTTCGGAGAGGCCATGCGGGAGGTGTTCGAATCCACCAACCGGCTCCAGGAGCAGGCCGACAACGAAATCCAGGCCCTTGCCGTCGGTAAGAACGGCGATCTTCACAAAACCATGATCGCCATGGAAGAAGCCGACGTATCGTTTCAATTGCTGATGCAGATTCGCAACAAGATCGTTGCCGCCTACCAGGAAATCATGCGGATGCAGATTTAACCGGTTGCCGAGAAGGAGAGCAGTAGATGGCAGTGAACAACGCGGGTCTTCAAATCAGGAACCTGCTGGCAAGCCTGAGTCCGGCCAAGAAAATTTCCCTGGCCGTCATGATCATCGGCACGATTACCGGCTTTGCCCTGTTGATGTCCTGGACCGGAAAGCCGGATTTCCGCAATCTCTACGCCAACCTGGCGCCGGAGGATGCCGGCGAAATTCTGAATTACCTGAAGGAGCAGAATATTCCGTATCGGGTCACAGAAAACGGCGCCGGCATCGAGATTCCCCAAGACCGCGTTCACGAATGCCGCATGTCGCTGGCCTCGAAGGGGCTGCCCCAAGGCGGTGGGATCGGGTTCGAGGTTTTCGACAACACCAAGCTCGGCATGACCGAGTTCGTCCAAAACGTCAATTATCAGAGGGCTTTGCAGGGAGAACTGTCGCGCACCATTAACCGCATTGCCGAAGTGGAGAGTTCCCGGGTTCACATCGTCATGCCGGTCAAGTCGCTGTTCATCGACCAGGAAGAGCTGGCAACTGCATCGGTGGTGTTGAAACTGCGGCGGGGCAAGTGGTTGACAGGCGATCAGGTTCAGAGCGTCGTGCACTTGGTTTCCTCGAGCGTGTCGCGGCTCAAACCTGAAAACGTCACCGTGGTGGACACCTCAGGTAAGCTGCTGGCCGGTTTTTCGGACCGTTCGGAGGTTACGCGGCTCAGCTCCGACCAGCTCGATTACCAGGAAAGCTTGGAACGCAGCCTGGAGGGACGGATCAAGTCGATGCTCGAAAAAGCACTCGGCCGGGACACGGCCATCGTCAGACTCTCCGCCGCCCTCGATTTCAAACGCCAGGAAATGACCGAAGAGCGGTTTTATCCCGATAACCGGGTGATCCGCAGCGAGCAGATGCTGCAGGAAAAGTCGGGGGAGCCGGCGGCGATTCCGGCCGGTATTCCGGGGGTGAGGTCAAATATTGCCAAGAATGCTTCGGGCACCGGCAGCGGAAACTCCGAATTCGAGAAGAACGACCGCACTGTCAATTACGAAATCGGCAAACTCACCAGCCACACGATCGAACCAGTGGCGCGTCTCAAACGTGTATCGGTGGCTGTGATCGTCGACGGGACTTATCAACAGCCGGAAAAGTCGGCCGCCGGACGCGAAGCAAAGTACATTCCCCGGACCGCCGAAGAAATGGCACAACTGGAAAAAATCGTGAAAGGCGCCATTAATTTTGATGCCGACCGCGGCGATACCGTCGAGTTGGTCAACATTCCCTTCCAGACCGAAAAGGTGGCAGACCTGCCGGAAGACAATACGCCGCCCGGCTGGGCCGAACGGTTGCAACCGTACGCCGGAACGCTCAAGTACATGCTTCTCGGAATCTTTTTGTTGTTTTCCTTTATGTTCGTGGTGCGGCCGATAACCAAATGGTTGACTTCCGGCAGCACCGGCGACGTCGAACTCCTGCAGCAACTGCCGAAGACCGTCGGCGAGATCGAACGCGAATTCGGAGGGGCCACGGCCGCCATGCCATATCGGGACGAAATCAACCGCCTGCTGACGGCCGAGGGGGATATATCAACGGACGTGATGCGCGACTGGATGAAAGAAAGTTAGCCGTATGGATGCGAGAAATCTACCGGGCCCACTGAAGGTCGCCATTCTGATCCAGGCTCTGGACCAAGGGGCTGCGCAGAGGATCATCGGCGGTTTGAACGATAAGGAACGGAAGCTCATCCACAGCCACCTGAACCAGATGGGGCCGGTGGCACCGGGCCTGATCGAGAAAGTCGCCCGGGAATTCGCCCAGAAACTTCAGCAGGTCCGCAACCGGCGGGCAGGCAATGGTGACCCGAAAAAAGCGGCCAGCAAACAGATCGACGGTTCGAAAGATTCGGCCGACGGTTCGAACCTCAAGGCTGTGCTCTCCCTGGCGCCTGACCAGCTCTTCGAGTTGATCAAAGACGAGCATCCGCAAACAATCGCCATCGTTCTGGTTCACCTTGAGACCGCCGTGGCGAGCGACATCCTGTCGGAGATGCCCGATGACCTCAAGGCAGAGGTGGCCGTGAGGATCGCAGGGCTGGACAAGGTCAGTGCCGGAATGGTGGCGGAGATCAACTGCGTGTTCGAAGAGATTCTGAAGAACAAGGATGCCTCCGTCACCCGGCTGACCGGCGGCGTCGAGCGCCTGGCGGAAATTCTGAACCAGAGCGATGAACACTCCAGCCAGTTGGTTTTGAGTCAAATCGAAGAAAGTGATCCCGACCTTGCGGCGCAGATCAAACAGATGATGTTTGTTTTCGAAGACCTCGTTCTGGTCGACGACCGCGGATTCCAGAAGGTGCTGCGCAAGGTCGAAACGGCCGAATTGGCGATGGCCCTGAAGGCGGCCTCTCAGGAAGTTAAAGACAAGGTCTTCCGCAACATGTCGGCCCGCGCCGGAGAAATGTTGACAGAAGAGATCTCCAACATGGGGCCGGTGCGAATGAAGGACGTTTCCGATGCGCAGCAGAAGATCACCTTGATCATTCAGGAAATGGAATCCAAGGGCGAACTGCTTGTCGGCGGCCGGAGGGGCGAGGAATTCGTTTCCTAACCCGATTAGGCCTTAGGGCTCACTCAAAAATAACTTCACATTTTGAACGCCGATGCATCCCGTCCGGCTGCGTTGCGAAAACTCGGAATATCCAGATATTCCTGCGATTTCGCGCCTTGCCGGCCGAGCGCCTCAACGCCCAAAATTGCGCACTTATATTTTCGTGAACCCTTAAAACGAAAATAGAATCAGACCCGCAAATAGAAATTTGAAACTTGAAACTCGAAATTCAGAACCCGGAGCCCGGAACCAGTAGGGGCTTAAGGGTCACGACCGCTTTACACGAAAATAAGGTGGGCGCCTCCACCCGGATAACCCGTTTCAAATGGCGGCTGAAATTCGCCGCAAAGGGGTCTAAGTCCGAACCAGTCCCTTTTTCAAAAAGTGCTATGAGCATTAAAGACCACCGTGGGTGAGTACTTACTTGGGGAGACATAATTTGAACCACGAAAATGCCTTTCAGCTTCACTACTTTCCGGAAATACCACTGGAGCGTACCGATTCCTGCCGGACAATCCGAAAGGACCATACTCACTTTCACGGTCACGGTTTTGTGCGGGATGGCGGCGGTGTCGCCTGGTCGAATCTCTCTAAGGATGACACGCTGCCGCCGGCACTTTCCCGCAAATCGCTCGACGAAATCGAAACCCAGGCGTACATTCGCGGATTCAACAAGGGCGAGAAGGCTGGCTTTGAATCCGCCGCGGAGAAGATCGAGTCTTTGAGACGAATACTGGACGAGGCCGTCGAGGCGCTTGGACATGCCCGGTACAGGATTCAACGCGACACCGAGAAAGAAATCCTCGAACTGGTTCTGGCCGTCGCTGGCCGGATTGTCGGCCATGAGGTCCAAACCAACCGCGAAGCCATCGTTGCGGTGGTGCGTGAGGCGCTGCAGAAGGTCGACAATCAGGATACGGTCGTGATTAAAATGAATCCGGCCGATATCGATTTCTTGGAGCGATTGCAGTTGCCGTTTTCAAGCCTTTCACGAAATCCGGCCGGCTTGCGGATCGAAGCCGATGACAGTGTCGGCATCGGCGGCTGCCTGATCGAAACCGATGGCGGCGACATCGATGCCCGGATCGAAAGCCGGCTGAGGATCGTCGGGGAGACTTTCCGGAAAAAACTGGGCCAAGGTTTACCGGTACATGAAACCGAAGCGTTGAACGGCGGGGCGAAAGAGTGACGCAGAATGCTCTCGATTTGAAAAAGTATCGCTCCTGTCTGGACGGGTGCAATCTGGTCTGTGCCCGGGGACGGGTGACCAACGTCATCGGCCTGATGGTCGAGGCCGTTGGTCCGGCCTGCCGGTTGGGGACGGTGTGTGAGATTCAGCCCGGCGGCGAGGCGCGAGCCGTTACGGCCGAGGTCCTCGGGTTTCGTGACGACCGCGTCTTGCTGATGCCGCTTGAAGAGATGCGCGGCATCGGTCCCGGCTGCCTGGTGACGGCGCGGCAGGACCGCGCTGTCATACCGGTTGGCAGAGGTCTCCTGGGCCGCGTCGTCGACGGTCTCGGGCTGCCGATCGACGGCAAGGGGCCCATCGTCAACGAGGCCGAATATCCAATCTACGCCGAGCCCTTGAACCCCTTGAAGCGATCGCGTATCCGCACCCCTCTCGATATCGGCGTGCGGGCCGTCAATGGGTTGCTCACCATCGGCTGCGGACAGCGGGTGGGGATTTTTGCCGGTTCCGGCGTCGGCAAGAGCATTCTGCTCGGAATGATGGCCCGTCACACGGCCGCCGACGTCAACGTGATCGCATTGATCGGGGAGCGGGGCAGGGAAGTCAACGAGTTCATCGAAAAAGAACTGGGTGAGGAAGGCTTGAAGCGCTCGGTCATCGTCGTGGCGACCTCGGACCACCTGCCCCTGATTCGTCTGCGCGGCGCCTATATCGCCACGGCTATCGCAGAGTACTTCAGGGATCTCGGTCAGAACGTCCTGCTGATGATGGATTCGGTCACCCGTTTTGCCATGGCCCAGCGTGAAATCGGCCTGGCCCTCGGCGAACCGCCAACGACCAAAGGCTATACCCCGTCGGTTTTCACGCTGTTACCGCGCCTGCTGGAAAGGGCCGGGACCTCGGCCGGAAGAGGCACCATCACCGGGCTGTACACCGTCCTCGTGGAAGGTGACGATACTAACGAGCCGATTGCCGACGCCCTGAGGGCGACTCTGGACGGCCACATCTGCTTGTCCCGTGAACTGGCCATGCAGAATCACTACCCGGCCATCGATGTTCTGAGTAGCATCAGCCGGGTTATGGACGATGTCGTCGGCCCCGGGCAACGGGAATGGGCTCGGACGTTCAATTCGATTTTGGCCACCTACAAAAAGTCCGAAGATCTGATCAATATCGGAGCCTATGTCGCCGGAAGCAGCAGCCGGATCGACCGCGCCATCCGCATGATCAACCGCATCAATGAGTACCTGACCCAGGAGGTGGCCGCACGGGTGACCATCGAGGAGAGCGTGAACCAGCTGGAAGAAATGATCATGCTGGCGGGCAGCGCTGCCGCACATACGACCACCGCCGAATAAACCCCAACATTGAATAAACAACATGGCAAAGAATAGTCAATGGTTTGCTATTATAAACGATATCATGTTTTAAACGTAAATTTCTGGATTTTGCAACGTTAGGGTAAACTCAATTTATGGCTGGCTTCAACTTCAGACTCGAAACGGTATTGCAGCACCGCCGGAGAATCGAAGAAGAGTGTCAGCGGGAGCTGACCGCTGCGCTGGCAGACCTTGCGGAAGAGAAAAGAGCCCTTGCAGGCATCGAGGCTTCCCGGGACCGGGAACGGGAGGAATTTCAGCAGAAGCTGAAAAGCAATATGACGGCTTCCGAAATGCTTCTTTACCAAAGATACTTCGACCAGCTGGCGGTTGACATCTTAGAACAGAAGAGAAAAGTGGCGGGGACTGCGCAGGTTTTCGAAAAGAGACGCACGGAGCTGGTAGCAGCGCTGAAAAAACGCAAGGTGCTGGACAAGCTGAAAGAAAAACAGATGACCGCTGCTGCCAAAAAGGGGCTGAAGCAAGAACAAAACTTCATGAACGAGATGGCCGTCACACGACACGCCCGCGCCCGCTGAAGCCCTCCGGTTCAACCGGGGCTTGAATCCATAGTCTCCCCTCCACCTAAATCTCAATTCTCCATGGGCTGAAGATTCAGACCGGCAAAGTTTGCCGCCGCAGGTAATTATTACCGGATTCGTGGGCCGTCGGGCTGGCTGTCTGCAGCGTCGCCGACATCTATCGATTGTAACGGATGGGGTCGTGTTTAATAAAACCGATATTAATTCAGTATATTGAGTCCATCGTCCGGATTTCTTTTTACTTCTGCAATCGATCGAAGATCTTTGGCATGTTCCGTGCTGTAGGCTTTGGGATAAAGTTTTTGGAATCGCCAGAGGGAGGAAGCTTTATTGACATACGCCGACGACCGATGACATCGCCCCAAACCTTTATCTCAAAGCCTATAACTAGTACGAAAGATGGTTCCATAGCAACTTACGAGGATCAAATGCCGTTAGATTTTCTCTTACCAAACAGCCCTCAGATGGACATCCTGAGTCCCGGGAAAATGACCGTCAGGGCCGTTCGGTGTGGCGCTCCTCAGTCGCGTTATCAAAGGGCTGACAGCGGAGATACCGCTTCTTTTGACACGGCCTTGGAAAGCGCCCGTGCGCGGAATGAAACGGCAGGGCCGTCATCACCCGACAGACGTGAGGTCGATTCGGCCGCAAAAACTGCCGACCACTCGCGCAAAAACCGGCCCGGTTCCTCGGGGCCTGAAAAAACACCCGAGGACGACTGCACGGCACAGGCGTCGCAACCGTCTGATGCCGAGGGTGTGGCGACGGATGCGACGGCCTCTTCAACCAACGAAAACCCGTCAGCGGGTGATGTCTCTTCGGACTCAAGGCCGGCATCGGATCCGGCGGCCGAGAACACGGTGTCCCAACCGGTATCGGCATCTTCCCCGTCTCTCGACGGTGATCGGTATGTGGGCGGTTTAACGGTCGACGCGGCGGAATCAAAAACCGTATCACCCGGCGAGTCCGAAACGACTATCTCGGTCGCATCGCTCCAGGATGGTGACCAACCTGCCGTCGAGCCAGCGGAAACCGGAAAAGAAACGAAGGTCCTTCAGGGAGTAAACCCAGAGAAGGCCGACCCTCAGGCGTCAACCGCGAAAGCCCAGGCGTCGGCGACGATGGCTTTGGCTCCTGCAGCCGATGCTGCGATCGAGGCAACCGTGACCGATGCCGCCGTCAAAACGGATGCAGCCCGTTCGGAAAAGAACAGACACCAGAACCGGGTCGAAAAGGATACCGGTGGGTTGACGGAGAAAAGTTCGACTCCATCGCCGTCTTCTTCCGGTCGCGGCGATTCTCCTTCGGCCGCACGGCTTGGCGGCTTTTCTTCCGTTTTCAACGAATCACAGTCCGGTGACGACCTGTCGCAGAAATTCGGCCACGGCGCGGGTCGTGATGTCGAAGCCTATCGCAGCGAACCGCAGGCTTCCGAAAAGGGAGCCGAAAGAACTTTGTGGTCGACCTCTGCCCTGAAAACGGATGCCGGCGGCTTTCAGGAGAGCACCGGCATGACGTCCACCAAATCCGGTACCGAGTCCGAACAAAAAGTCGCCGACATGCTTTTGGCCCCCCAGCGCACTGTGAACGGTGCAGGAGAGGCGGCAGCCGCCACGGAGACCTTTGAAACGCACCATCCCAAGGAGCTGCGCGCAGAGACCCTGGGTCAGATCGTCGATAAGGCGGTTTTTCGCCTGAGGAACGGCCAGTCCGAAGTCCGCATCGATCTCAAACCGGACAGTCTGGGCCACGTGAGACTGCAGATCGTGACCGAAAATCATCAGGTGACCCTCAGAATCATGGCCGAATCCCATGCGGCGAAACATCTCATCGACAGCGGCATCGGTCAGCTCAAGGCCGACCTCCAGGCCCAGGGACTGAGGGTAGACGAGCTCGAGGTTTCGGTGGCCACCGACTTCAACGACTTCAACCGGCACTCGGCCTTTTCCGATCGTTCGGCGCAGGCAAGGCGCCTGCCGTCGACCGGCCGGCAGGCTTTTCGGGAAACAGTCCCGGCGGCGGTCCTGAAACCGGCGATGGAAAACCATGCGACGGCCGGTGTCGACTGTTTCGTTTGATTCACCGTTATAGGCATCAATTCGATTTTCATATATAGCCAACCATCAATTAAAGGACGACCTCATTATGACCATTGCCGCGATTGAACCGACCGGGGTCTCGACCACCGCAAATACAGTGTCATCCGATACGACGATCATGGGCAAGGATGATTTCCTGAACCTGCTGGTGGCTCAACTGCAGCATCAGGACCCGCTGAACCCGCTCGATAGCACCGATTTCACCGCCCAGCTGGCACAGTTCACGTCTCTGGAGCAGCTCAACAACGTCAATACCAACCTGGAAAGCCTGCAGAGCTATCAGGCGGCAATCAAGAACGCCCAGGCGGTCGATTTGATCGGCAAAACGGTCGAGGCACCGGGCAATACCGTCGTGCTGAGGGACGGCAGTGAAGCCACACTGGGCTTTGACCTGACACAGGATGTCCAATACCTGTCGGCTAACATTTACGGCCCGCAAGGCAATTTCGTCGGGACCATCGAGAGTGGACCGCTGCCCTCGGGACGCCACACCCTGGACTGGGACGGTCGCGATCAGGAAGGAAACCGGTTGTCTAGCGGCCGATACAGCTACGAAATTCTGGCGACTGACTTCGATGGAGAAGCCGCGACAGCCAAGCCGTTTATTTCGGCCCGGGTGACCGGTGTGAACTTCGACGGCCAGACACCCCAGCTTAAGGCCGGGGATTACAGCATCTCAGTGAACGACATCAGAGAAGTGACCGCAGACGCTTCGACGACTGGCGCTGCTCAAACAGACGGATTGAATCCGTAAAGTTCAGACAGGAGGATCACTCACATGATTGGATCTTTATTTGCCGGAATATCGGGACTGAACGCCAACGCCACGGCCATGACCGTTGTCGGCGACAACATCGCCAACGTCAACACCACGGCCTTCAAGGCCAACCGCTCCTCGTTTGCCAACATCCTGAGCCAGTCTCTCGGCGGCTCCAGCGGCAACGATATCGGGCGCGGTGTCGATTTCTGGGGCACGACTCCCTCGTGGAGCCAGGGCTCTCTCGAGAACACCAGCAGCCCGACCGACCTGGCCATCAACGGTCGCGGCTTTTTTACACTCAATGACGACAACGGGGGGAGATTTTACTCCCGCGCGGGCGAATTCACTTTCGACCGCAACGGGGACCTGCGCAATCCTGACAATCTGGTGGTCCAGGGGTATCCGGTCACCGGTGTTGCTCCGGACGGAACATTCGCCCTGGGCAGCTTGAGCGATATCTCGGTGCCGGGCGGATCCATTACGCCACCCATGGGTTCCACCGAAATCAACGCAGATATCAATCTCAACGCCGGAGCGTTAGTGGGCGACATTTTTTCATCGGCAGTGACCATCTACGACTCCCTCGGCAACAACATCCCGGTGACGCTCACCTTTACCAATACCGGTGCCGGTGCATGGGACGTTGGCGCATCGATACCGGCATCCGCCGGAACCGGCGTCACCCTCAACGGCGGGGCGACCACCCCCCTCGCCTTCGATACCGCAGGCCAGTTGACGACCCCGGCTGCCAACATCCCCATGGTCCTGACCCTCACTAACGGTGCTACCAATACTCAGACCGTGACCTGGAATCTGTACGATGCATCCGGTTTGAATAACGGCGATCTGACCGGTTACGCCTCACCTTCCAGTACGACGTTCTTGGGTCAAAATGGCTATCCGGCCGGTTCACTCCGGGGTCTATCCTTCGACGAGGCCGGCATTTTGATGGGATCCTATTCCAACGGGCAGCTGACGCCGCTGTTCCAACTGGCGTTGGCCGAATTTCCCAGCTACTACGGTTTGACCAAAATGGGACACAACCTGTACGCCGAGTCCCTCGAGTCCGGGCAGGCGCTGCCGGGCGTACCCGGCAGCGGGTCCCTCGGCAGCATTAGTCCCAGTGCGATCGAGATGTCGAACGTCGACCTGGCGCAGGAGTTTGTCAAGATGATTACCACCCAGCGGGCGTTTCAAGCGAACTCCCGGGTGATCACAACCAGCGACGAGATTCTCACAGAACTGATCAACATCAAGCGTTAATCGGAGCCTCCGTAAATTGTGGCCGATGCCCTGTTGAGCGAGGTTTGGGCTGAAAGTTCCGGTCGGTGACTGCGGCTTTCGGCATCAACAGCGTCCTCCCCAAGGTGGCTCCCCGGCAGATGACCGGCAGGCTGGAGTGGATGATTCCTCCGGCCTGCCGGCAAACACCTGCGGCCCCGTTCGCCGAGCACCCCGGTCGGACCGGACCGGTGACGTCAAAGACTTGACAAGTTCCTAAAATTATTGACGGCCTTTGCCCGTGTAAGCGGCATTCTCCGGTTGACATACGGCACGTCCTGTATCTTTCTGCTTTCCTTTTACCACTCTCTCGACATCCTCCAGCTGCCTTCAATCGGTGGCATAATCCTTGCTTAATTACGGCTGGGTGAGGCCGGCGTCCCGCATGCGGTCGTTGTCTTTCGGCTGCCGGCAGAGTGTCAAACACCTAAATATAGGCTTTAATATAATGTTTTTGGCAAGGCCAGAGGGAGAAGGCTGTATTGTAATACGCCGACGACCGATAACACAGCCCAAAACCTGTATCTTAAAGTCTATAGAAGAAGATTTCATCTTGATGGAGGAAAAAGGCGATCATGTCGAATAAGGTACTGATTATCGTTGCGCTTGTATTCGTGCTGCTCCTGGGCATGATGGGTACGGGCTTCTTTTTCATGTGGAACAAGATGAATGCCGCCAATGCCCGCACGGCAGATTCCGGCGAAACAGGAGCCCTTTCAGCGGAGGAACCGGTCAAGATCGGTCCGATCCATCCTCTCGACACCTTCATCGTCAACCTCGCCGATGAAGGCGGCTCCAGGTACCTGCGTGTGACGATGAACCTCGAACTCAAGGACGAGGATTCCGTCGCTTTGGTCGAGGAGCGGTTGCCTTTGGTCCGCAATGGTGTCCTGATGCTCCTGCCGGCCAAGAAATACGCCGACATATCGACGATCGAGGGAAAAGACGCTCTCCGGGTTGAGTTGGTGGCAAAGTTGAACAGTTTTCTGAAGTCGGACAGCGTCGCCAACATATATTTCACCGAATTCGTGATTCAGTAACAGAAGATTTACAATGGCCGATCAGATCCTATCCCAGGAAGAAATCGATGCTCTCTTGTCCGCCATGGACAAGGGAGAGGTTGACCTCAAGCAGGACGCAAAAGACGATCCGGTCGTTCAGGACTGCAGCCTGACCTCCCGCAGCACCATGCTCCGCAGTCAGTTCCATGCCCTGGAAGAGGTTTGCGACCGGTTTGCGACCCGAATGAGTCTTGCCCTTTCGACCACTTTTCAGCAGCCTATCGAGGTCGGGCCTGTTTCCACCGAAATGGTAAAATACGGTGAATTCATCAGCTCATTCTCCACCCCGACCAGTTTGAACATTTTCTCCATGGAACCCCTGATCGGCGAAGCCTTGTTGGCCGTCGAGCCGCAGCTGGTCTTCTCCCTGATCGACTGTATGTTCGGTGGCGACGGCAAACCGCTCGGACGGATCCGGGAATTCACGCTGATCGAGCAGCGCATGATGAAAAAATTTGCAGCCGAGGCCCTGGCCGGGTTGGAAGAAGCCTGGTCGGTCGTGCACAAGGTCAAAATCGGTCTGCACCGGATCGAATCCAAGCCCGAATTCACCCATCTGGCCAGCTCCGGCGAGCCGATGGTCGTCATCGTTTTCGGGATCAAGGGGCAGGCGTTTTCCGGCAACATCCACTTGTGCATTTCCTACCTGATGCTCGAGCCGATCAAGGAGGTTTTAGCGGCTACCGAAAGGCGGGAGAAGGATTCTCAACCCGCCTGGCACGCCCAACTGCGGGAACTGCTAAAGGACACGCCGGTCAACGTCATCGCCGAACTCGGGTCAACCTCCCGCACTGTCGGTGAGGTCCTCAATCTGCAAGTCGACGACGTGTTGCAGCTGCCCACCGGGCCCAAGGACCAGATCATTCTCAAAATAGACGGTGTGCCGAAATTCTACGGTTTCCCGGGCATCATCAAGGGCAATCGGGCTGTCGAAATAAACCGCTGCCTCAACCGTTGAGCCGCGGAAGCCGGCAACCATTAATCAGCGGAACTCTTAAGCGTTTAGAGCCAGGAAAATGCGCTATGGCAGAAGACCACACCCAAACAGAAAATCAGCCGTCGGAAACAGCCGAATCATCGCCGCCGAAAGCGGAATCCCGGCCGGACACTCCGCACAGGCCGCCGGCCGGACCTGGAATGGAGTTTATTCTCGACATCCCGCTGGAGATTACCGTCGAGCTCGGCCGCACCCACATGGTGATCAACGACCTGCTCAGGCTCGGTCAGGGTTCGGTGATCGAGCTGGCCAAGATGGCCGGTGAAACCCTGGAGATCCGCGCCAACCAGAGATTGATCGCCAAAGGGGAAGTAGTTGAGGTCAACGAGAAATACGGCGTGCGGTTGACCGAGATCGTCAGTCAGGCCGAACGGGTGGAGAAATTGAAATGAACGACCCTGAGATTCTCCCCTCGCTGCTGCATATGCTGGCATCGCTGGCGGTCGTCTTGGGCGGACTGCTGCTGACGCTCTGGTTTTTCAAACGCTTCGTTCAGACCAGGGCCGGTAGCGTCAACAACCGGTTGATCCGAGTGCTGGCCAGCAGTACCATCGGTTTGAAAAAAACCATCACTCTGGTAGACGTTCCCGGCGCGATCCTGATTTTGGGGGTGACCGGGGATCGGATCAACCTGCTCGCACGCATCGAGGACCCGGAAACCATGCGGAAGATACGGGGTGAGATCCCGCCCAAACCGGTCATCCCGTTTGCCGAACAACTGCAGTTCTTCTCCGGCAGGTTAAAAGGAAGACAACATGGCCGGTAGCGCCGCTCTTTCCGGTGCTTGCGGAAGACTTTCACTGCCGGTGGTGGTGACGGTCGTAACGCTCGGCGCCGTATTGCTGCTTCCGGTTGCAGGCTGGGGGGAGACACCCGCCACCGGACCGCTGTTGAGTATCGATCTCAACCGATCGGCCGACACCGGCGGCACATCGGTCGTTCTCCAGATTTTTCTCCTTCTGACCGTACTCTCGATTGCACCGGCCATCCTGATCATGTTGACGTCGTTCACCCGGATCGCCATCGTTCTATCCGTTCTGCGGCGGGCGATCGGCACCCAGACCATGCCGCCCAATCAGGTGGTGTTGGGTTTGTCGCTGTTCCTGACCTTTTTCATCATGAGCCCGGTATGGGAGAGAGTCAACCAGGACGCTCTGCAGCCTTACCTCGTGAAGCAAATTACCCAGCAGCAGGCCCTCGAAAAAGCCCTGGCACCGATCCGGGCCTTCATGTTCAAACAGACACGCGAAAAAGACCTGGCGCTGCTGGTCGATATCTCCAAGACCCCGCGGCCGAAGAGTATCGCGGATGTCGGCACAACCGTGCTCGTACCGGCGTTCATCCTGAGCGAGCTCAAGACCGCCTTTCAGATCGCCTTCATGCTCTACGTGCCGTTCTTGGTAATCGACATGGTAGTCGCCAGTGTGCTGCTGTCGATGGGCATGATGATGCTGCCGCCGATCATGATTTCACTGCCCTTCAAGCTGATGCTCTTCGTTCTGGCCGACGGCTGGTACCTGATCGTCGGGTCGCTGGTGAAGAGTTTTGGATAGAGGAAAACTTACAGGGGGCAAGGGACCGAAGACGAGTTTCAGCCGTCTTTCGAAATTCCTTATTCGGGCGGAGACATAACCACGGGTTTATATAGGCTTTAAGATAAAGGTTTTGGACTGCGTTATCGGTCGTCGGCGTATTACAATACAGCCTTCTCCCTCTGGCCTTGCCAAAAACATTATCTTAAAGCCTATAGTTAAGGGTTGCAGGTCCCGGGTTCCGAGTTTCGAGTTTCAAATTTCAAGTTTCTATTTGAGGAAGGAGATGACCGTATGACCCCTGAGTACGTGACCGGCTTTTTTCTGGAAGCGATCAAGATCGCGATTGTGCTATCCGCGCCGATTCTGCTGGCCGGCCTGGTCGTGGGCATGCTGGTCAGCATCTTTCAGGCCGCCACCTCCATCAACGAGATGACCTTGACCTTCATCCCCAAGATGCTGGCGGTTGCGGTTGCCCTGCTGATCTTTTTCCCCTGGATGCTGCAGGTGATGATCGAGTACACTCAGAACTTGATCAACACCCTTCCGACCGTGATCCGCTGATATAGTCTTCAAGATAAAGATTTTGGCTGTCTTATCGGTCGTCGGCGTATTACAATACAGCCTTCTCCCTCTAGCCTTGCCAAAATCTTTATCTTAAAGCCTATATGATAACATAAACCGGTACTTCATAGATTGGTTCGGCAGCGATGACCACGCTCAGCATTCCCCTGGCCCAACTGCAGCTTTTTTTGATCGTCGTTGCCCGCGTGGCGGCCATTATTGCCAGCATTCCGGTTTTCGGCGGCCGCAATATACCGGTCCTGCTGAAGGCCGGTCTGGTCCTGGCGATCAGTGTGCTCATCTTCCCGCAGCTATCGCTCGAGCAGAATCCCTTTCTCAAGGACGGAATCTCCTTCAGCGTGGGGCTGGCCGGCGAGGTCATGCTGGGGGTGGCGATCGGGCTGATGGTCCAGATGATCTTCGCCGGGGTTCAGCTGGCCGGCCAGCTGGCCGGCTACCAGATGGGGCTGGCCATCGCCAACGTGATCGATCCGGATTCGAGCGATCAGATTCCCCTGATTTCCCAGTTCTACCAGGTGTTCGCCATCCTGATTTTCGTGACGGTCAACGCGCACTACTGGTGCCTTGGGGCCATGATGGAGAGCTTCCGGCTCGTCCCGCCATTTGGTTTTCACCTCGGCAACTCCCTGATCGAGCAGTTGATCCGACTCGGCGGCGATGTCTTCATCATCGGCGTAAAGGTCGGTGCACCGGTCATCGTGGTTCTTCTGCTGACCAGCGTCTCATTCGGGCTGATTGCCCGCACCGTGCCGCAGATGAATGTGTTCATCGTTGCCATTCCGCTTAAAATCGCCGTCGGTTTGCTGTTTGTCTTCTTCAGCCTGCCGTACTTTTCCGCTTATTTGCAGCAGTTGTTCGCTGCGCTGGGAGAAAACATCCTGAAACTGCTGTCGGTCGTTGGTTAGAGGCACTGCATAATGGCGGAAAACAGCTACCAGGACAGGACCGAAAAGGCGACGCCCAAACGGCGTCAGGACGCCCGCAAAAAGGGCCAGGTGGCCCAGAGCCGGGAAGTTCCATCGGTGATGATCCTTTTGATGTCGCTCGGGGTTTTCTTCTTTGCCGGCAGCTGGATGTTCTGGAACCTTGCCGGCTACATGAGCGACACCCTGCGCTCATCCGCGCAGTTTCTGATCGCCGACATTCCCGACGCCACGGTATTGGTGCTCCAAACTGCCCGAACCATCTTTAAGATTCTGCTGCCGCTG
>JARFQH010000174.1 GCA_029287875.1 Desulfobacteraceae bacterium
AATATCAAGCAGCGGGCAACAATGGATAAGACAATTTATGTGTGACAAGACACTATGTAGAATTTGACATTAGCGGGTGATTCTTTTACTTGTAAAAGGCTTATCTGGGGTTGACGGTTTCCATATTTAGGGGTTTGTAACTCAATCCTTGTATGGAACTTAACGGTACTATACCCAACAGAAAGGTAACCTTTAAAGATTCAATCATGGGTGTTAAGGTATTCAGAAATATCAAATTCCAAGCACCAGATTCCAATGAAATCCAAAACTTCAATATCCAATGACCCAAACAGGTTTGACATTTTGAATTTTGGTCATTGTGATTTGTTTGTTATTTGTGATTTGGAATTTTTCACCGAAACGTAAACGTTTCCTCTTCGATCAAACTGGAGGCGGCGGCCAGAAGCAGTGCCGAGCCTTGAACCATAAACCTGAACCCGAACTCTGAACCCGGACCTAGATCGGGCCTGTTTTTCTCGGTCTCCCATATACATACCCATAATGCAAATGCTCACCGCCTCCTCCGAAAAACTGACGTTTCAACTCTACGACCGGCTCTGGGGACTGGCCATGCCTCTGATCAACCGCAACAGGCGACTGGCCGAAGGGATCGATCAACGCCTTTTTAATTCCTACCCGTCGGGACCATCGGAACTCTGGATTCAGGCTGCGTCGGTGGGTGAGTCTTTCCTGGCCCTGGAGATTCTGAAGCACCTGCGGCCCGGCGCTCCGGTGCGCATTCTGCTGACCACCAACACGGACCAGGGATTGGAAATTCTCGATAGGGCCCGCTCGGAACATCTCCTGCAGGAACGGGGCATTCACATCGAAACGGCTTACTTTCCTTTTGATCGGCCCCGGATCATGCGGCGGGCCGTCCGACACATTCGACCGGCCCTAATGGTTCTACTGGAAGCCGAACTTTGGCCGGCTCACCTGGCGGCGCTGAAAAACGCCGGAACCTACATCCTGGTCGCCAACGGCCGTATGAGAGCCAAAAGCCTGAAAAGGTACCGCTTGTGGCCGGCGCTCTGGCGGCATCTCGGCCCGGACGACATCCTGGCCATGTCCGATGCGGATGCGCGCCGGTTTGCGGCGCTTTTCGGATCCCGGCGGATTCACGTCGTTCCGAACTTAAAATTCGATCGGCTCGACCTGGACTCTCCCGACCATAATGCTGTCAATCCCCTTGCACCCCTGTTTCTACCGGATGTTGAATTGCTTGCGATGGGATCGATCAGAGAGGCGGAGGAAGAAGCCGTTCAAAACATTATCACCGCCATTCGAAGGCTGCGGCCCAACACCGTCATCGGCCTTTTTCCCCGACATGTAGAACGGCTGACGGCATGGGCGCACCACCTCGATCGAGGCCGGACACCCTGGCATCTGAGATCAAAGGTTGCCGGACCCGTCGCTCCGGGCGCAGTCATTCTGTGGGACACTTTCGGGGAACTGGTGTCGGCTTACCGACTCTGTCGCGCCGCTTTTGTCGGTGGCAGCCTGGCTCCTTTAGGTGGTCAAAATTTTCTCGAAGTGGTCACGAGCGGGGTTGCCCCGGTCATTGGACCGCATTGGAGCAACTTTGCCTGGGTGGGAGACGCGCTCTTTAAGAAGGGACTGATTCAGGTTGCCGCAGACTGGCGACAGGCCGTCGACCTGCTCGCGGCAACCCTTTCTCAGGCGCCGCGCCGTGAGTATGTACGCCGAAGCGCCCTGCGGTATTTTAGGGAACGTCAGGGCGGAACCGACCGGACCTGTCGCCTGATCGAAAGAGCCTTGGCGAAACGTCATGGCCATAGCGCGTCAGCGGCCGGATGCGCGAATGGATTTTATTCCCCAAATCGGGAAGTGTCCCCATGATCCGGGTTTACAATATCGCAGCCGCAGCAGTGTTCATTCTGGCGCTCCCCTTCGTGCTCCCCTACATCATCCTTTCCGCCAAACGTCGACGGGTAATCCTGCAGCGGCTCGGGCTCGTGCGTCCCGCGATGCATTTTCGACCCGGTCTGCCGGCCGGCAAACCGATATGGGTTCACGCCCTCTCGGTGGGCGAGGTCTTTGCCGGGGTTCCGCTGGTGCACGCACTTGCGGCCCGGTATGCCCGCCGGCCGATCGTCTTTTCGGCCTCGACCATAGGCGGCTATGAGATGGCCCGACAAAAACTGGGCGACACGGTTGCGGCCGTCTTTTTTTTCCCATACGACCTGCCCTTGGCGATTAAACGTGCAGCGGCGCGGATCAATCCCGGGATTGTCGTCATCGTCGAAACCGATATCTGGCCGAATTTCCTGGCTGAAATGCAGCGCCGCGAGGTGCCGGTGATTCTGGCCAACGCCAAGCTCTCGGACCGCTCGTTTGCCGGCTATCGTCGCGTAGCCGCGTTTTCGAAATCCCTTTTTTCGATGTTGACGAAAATCTGTTGCCAAACGCGTGAAGATGCTGCCCGCTTCAGGCGTCTCGGGGTCCCCGACGACCGGATCGAGATAACCGGCAATATCAAGTTCGACCAGGGTGAAGACCCGCCGGAAACAGAAGAAACCGCTGCCCTGCGCGCTGCCCTGAACTCAGAACCGCATCGACCGGTTTGGGTCGGCGGCAGCACTCACGCGGGCGAGGAAGCCATCATTCGGCAGGCTTTTACGAAGGTCAAGAAAGTGCACCCCGACCTGCTGTTGATCGTTGCACCGCGCGACCCCTCGCGGGCCGGAGCCGTGTGCCGGTTATTTAACACCGCCGGATTCGAGACCGTCGCGATGTCGGCGCTTTCCGGCTGGATTCCGAAACGGCGCCTTGAAGTGGTGGTCATCGACACCTTCGGAATTCTTAAAAAACTATACGCATTGGCCGATGTGGCCCTGGTGGGCGGAAGTCTGCTGGAAATCCGCGGCATCGGAGGACACAACCCTCTCGAACCGGCGGCGTACGCCAAACCGATTCTGTTTGGACCCTATATGCACAACTTCAGGGAGATTGCCGCCCTGTTGACCGCAGCCGGAGGTGCCGTCCAGGTGACCGATGTCCATGCACTGCACGTAACCGTCAGTGACCTTCTCGAAGACCCCAAGCGTGCGCAACAGATGGGGCAAAACGCCCGTCGCGTTTTCGACGCCAACAAGGGGGCCGTGGCGAGGACAATGGCGATCATCACCGACCGATTGGCATCGGGGCCTCAAAAACCCAACGGGACCGCAATCAACCTGCCGCATGGAATGTGAGGCCCGCCGTCGATTGACTTTTATCTGTTTTTAACTTAATCTCACCCACTTAAAAAGACCGAGCCGGTTATATTATATTTCCCCGACATATCGATATGGATAAACTGAACGACATAACCTTTCGCATCATTGAAAAATTTTTTTACCTTCTCGGCAGCCTTCCCCGCGAGCAGGCACACCATCTGAGCGATCTGCTCGGCCGTCTGTGGTTCCGGTTCGACATCCGGCACCGGCGCGTGGCACTGGACAACCTGAACCGGGCGTTCGGTCAGGAAATGGGTCCGGGTGAAATTGAAGGCATTGCCCGCCGGGTGTTCAAGAACCTCATTCTTGTTCTGTTCGAAACCGGTTGGTGCCTCCATCTGCGTCCGGAAGACTTCGACCGGTATTTTAAAATCAAGAACCGGCTCTCAGGCAACGAGAATGACCTAAAGAGCAAAGGGGTATTGATTCTGACCGGCCACGTGGGCAACTGGGAACTGACACCCATTATTTCGGCAATGACCGAACATACGGCCCACGTTCTCTATCGGCCAATGGATTATGCCCCCCTCGAACGATTCTTCGCCCAGAACCGAACGCGTTTCGGCGCCAAACTGATATCCAAGGACGCGTCGTTGCTGAGGGTGTTCAAAGCGCTCAAACGGCGGGAGTCGGTCGTCATGCTACTGGATCAAAACGTCGGCTGGCACAAAGGCGTATTTGTGGATTTCTTTGGACGGCGCGCCTGCACCAGCTATGGACTGGCCTTCATCGCCCTGAAGACCGGCGCAGCGGTTGTCCCTGTCTTCGTTGTGCGCGATGCCGACGGCGCCGGCTTCACGGCCGAAATCGGTCCCGAGATCCCCCTCATTAAAACCGGGGACCACCAAAAAGACCTGGAAGAAAACACCCAACGCTATAACGATGCCCTTGAAGCCGTTATCCGACGCCACCCCGATCAATGGTTCTGGGTGCACAGACGCTGGAAGACACGACCCTACAGCCCGTGGCCGAGAACGGACCATTCCTAATGATTCACTCGATGCACATCATCGGCAGCCGGCAACTGGGCGGTGCCGAACAATTTTACATGCGTTTCGTGCGCGCCATCGACCAACGCGGGCTGAACGTACTGGCCGTCAACCGGCCGGGCTGCCCGGTCAACACGGCGATGAACGAAACCGTGCCCCAGCAGACCATCCCCATGCGCAACGGATGGGACCTTCTGTCGGTTTTAAAAATCCGACGCCTGATCCGCAACACCGGACCACTGATCGTCCAGACCTACATGGGACGCGCCACCCGGTTGACCCGTCTGCCGCGCGACTCGGCGGCAATCCACGTGGCGCGATTGGGCGGTTATTTCAAAATCAAAGGCTACTACCAACACGCCCACGCCTGGGTGGGCAACACCCGCGGCATTTGCGATTACCTGATCCGGGAAGGCCTGGCCGCTGACCGGGTATACCACATCGGTAATTTTGTGGAACTGTCCTCTCCTCCCGCTGAAACCGCCTTGCAGGCGAGGCGGCAATCGCTGCAAATCCCTGCAGATGCCGTGGTTCTCTTTTCGCTGGGACGGTTCGTCGACTACAAGGGTTTCGACGACCTGCTGTCGGCCTTTGCGCGGGTACCGCGCGACATTCACGGTCGGCCGGTGATTCTGGTCATCGCCGGGGACGGGCCGTTTAAGAAATCGCTGCACCAGCTGGCCCGGCAGCTGGCGCTGGCGCCCCGCCTGCGGTGGATCGGCTGGCAAAACGACCCCGGTCCCTATTACGATCTGGCCGATGTGTTCGTGTGCCCGTCACGTCATGAACCTTTGGGAAATGTCATCCTGGAGGCCTGGGCCCACCGCCTGCCGGTCATCACCACCCGTACGCAGGGGGCACTGGAACTGGTTGCCGAAGAAGAAAGCGGTCTGCTGGTCGAGATCCGGGACCCGGTAGCCCTGGCAGCCTGCATGACGACGCTGGTGGAAGCAGGACCGGCGGCATGGCAGAGTTTGGCCGCAAACGGTTTGGCATCATTAAAGCAACACCACACGGAAGAGGCCGTGCTGAAGGCGTACCTGAACCTGTATGCCGAATTGCAGCCCGGCACTGCCGATGGAAAATAATGCCCAGAGGCCGTCTATCCCGATGAAACGTATTCTCATCATTCGAACCAGTGCCATTGGCGACATCGTGATGGCCTCCCCGATGATACGCGTACTGCGGGAAGCCTGGCCCCGGGCCGCTATCGCCTGGCTGGTGGATCCATCCGTGCGCTGCCTGCTGGATCACCATCCGGCGCTGGACGAGGTGATTTGTTGGTCCAAAGAACAGTGGTGGCAGCTCATCAGAAATTACCAATATTTGCGACTGGGCGGTGACATCACGGCCTTCTCCCGGGATCTCCGGCAGCGGCGATTCGACCTGGCGCTCGACGTCCAGGGACTTCTCAGAAGTCGTTTGCTCGCCTGGTTGTCCGGGGCCACCGAGCGGGTCGGATTCGAGTCGCGGGAACCCGGCAACCATCTGATGACCCGGATTGTTTCCCGGGGACCGAGCAGCAAGGCAATGAGTTCCGAGTACCGCCACCTCATGCACACCCTGGGACTCGATCCGGGACCATTCGCACCGGAGATCGTGCTGTCGCCATCGGATCGCGATTCGGCCCGGGAAATCTGCGAGAACCATGGTCTTGAAAACCGATATGCGGTGCTGTGCCCCTTTACGACACGGCCCCAAAAACACTGGATCGAAGCGCGCTGGGTGGAAACGGCTACGCACGTGGCAACCGAATTCAACCTGACGATCGTGCTTCTCGGCGGACCGCAAGACGCCGCCGCCAGCCGTCGAATCCGGAGCCGAACCGAAGTCAAGATTGTTGATTTTACCGGCCAAACAACATTGGGACAGGCCGCCGCCGTGGTCGAGCAGGCGGCCTTGGTGATCGGTGTCGACACGGGCCTGACCCATTTGGGAACGGCTTTCAAGCGCCCGACCATTGCCCTTTTCGGCGCGACCTGCCCCTACCTGACCACATCGAATTCCCGGACGATCGTGGTGTACAACCGGCTGACCTGTTCACCGTGCAAACGTAAACCCACCTGTGCCGGGCGGTATGATTGCATGAAGGCCATCGG
>JARFQH010000315.1 GCA_029287875.1 Desulfobacteraceae bacterium
ACGCAAAGCAGAACGGTTTCCAATGAAATACGAAGGGTTCGCAAAAGCATCCCGGAATAGAAAAAATCCTCAAAAAACTTTTGGTAATTGCCCAGTTGGAAGGCCGGAATGTCGGCTCCGGTGGAAGCCCGAATCCTGAAACTGTAGACGATGATAAAACAGATGGGAACCACCATGAAGAAGAAAATGGCACTCAACGATGGGGAAAGCAAGATCCATGGTTGCCAGCGTTTTTCTTTCATTCTTACCCTACTTTGGTCTATTGCTGCAACATTTGGGGTTGCAGAGGAGCGCTTTACATTTTTCCGGTGTGGCGGTCTATGCGGGATGACCGCACTCGAAACGGCTCGAAATTAGGTCAGGCCGAAAGAGCAAAGCAATAAATGCCAATATATTTAAATAATATGATTCATTTTGTCAACCCAATTTGGTTTTTGATCGGTGGAACATAAAAAGTACGTACACATCTCTTGTGGGACCAATCTATTCGATTGTATTTTATTGATTTTCAGCTATTTAATTTGGTCCGACAAGCATTTACCCATTTTACCCATTATCTATGGGAAGGGCAAAATTGGAAGTTGACTTTTAATCACTATAAGCCTTAAAAAGGGACCTGGCATTGAAACCCACACTAGGTTGTGCCAGCGGGGCAGACACACAAGTCACCTTTGTTAGAGGTGTTTGATTTCGGGAAAAGATATGTGTCCTATTGCGCCGCCGAGGTGTGCTCTGTTCCGGTGACTTAACAGATGAAAAAAATGGGCCTCGAGCCCGTTAGCCAGATTGGCGGTAGGTTCAGCGAGTGGAAATATTTGGGGACACCGATCGAAGAGGTTGAAAAACGGTGAGTCAAGACGTGCAAACTTATGATTTGATTATTGTGGGGGCGGGCTCCGGTAACATGATCCCGGTGCCTGAGATGGAGAATTGGCGCCTGGCAATTGTGGAGCCGGATAAGTTCGGGGGCACCTGTCTTAATCGCGGTTGCATTCCGTCAAAAATGTTGTTGTATCCAGCTGAGCTGGCCGAAACGGCCGAGCATGCGGCCAAGCTGGGTGTACACCACACGCTTGACCGGGTAGATTGGCAGCACATCGTGGCCCGGGTCTGGCAAAAAATTGATCCGATCGCCGAGGCCGGCGCTGCCTACCGGCAATCTCAGCCCCACATAACAGTCTACGATCAACCAGCCCATTTTGTTGAACCGCGAGTGTTGCAAACCGGCACACACCGCATCACAGCCGATCGTATTGTATTGGGCGCAGGGGCCCGGCCGGTAGTACCGGAGCTCCCTGGATTGGACACCGTGCCGTACCACACCTCTGACACCGTGATGCGATTGGACACACAACCCGAGTCGATCCTGATCATCGGCGGCGGCTATATCGGGGCGGAGATGGCTAGTTTTTTCGGCGGCCTTGGCACCCAGGTAACCTTAGTGGATCGGGGCGGGGCCTTGATCAAAGAAGAGGATGAAGAGATCGCCCAAGCGCTTACGAACATTTATAAGCGCCGCTTTGACATCCTGCTACACGCCCAGGCACAGCATGTGAGATCCTCTGCCGGTGGTATCACCGTCACCTTTGATATTGAAGGGCGCTCCCACGAAGTGACAGCCCAGACCTTGTTTTTTGCCGCCGGTCGGCGGCCCAACTCAGACCGCTTAAATGTTAAAGCGGCCGGCTTGGAAGTGGATGGTCGCGGTCGGGTCAGAGTCAATGCGTATATGGAAACCTCAGTGCCCGGCATCTATGCCTTTGGCGATCTCGCCTCGCCCTACCAACTTAAGCATATTGCCAATGCCGAAGCCCGTCTTATTTCAAGGCAGCTCGTGGGTGGCGCCAAAACCCCGATGGTCTACGATGGTGGGCCGCATGCCATTTTTAGCCACCCGCAGGTCGCCAGTGTTGGCCTGACAGAACGCACAGCTCAGCAAGGTGGCGTGGACCACGTGACGGCGACGCGCAAGTATGCGGATACGGCCTATGGGTGGGCCAGTGAGGATACCGATAGCTTTGTTAAAGTGGTGGCGGATCCCACCACCCGACAACTGCTTGGGGCTCATATTATCGGGCCCCAGGCCTCCCTGCTGATTCAGCCCTTGGTGCAGGGGATGAAATACGGCCAAAACGTCGATGAGATGGCACAGGTGATCTATATCCATCCCGCCTTAACTGAAGTCGTGGAGCAAGCGCTATTAGAGTTGTAGCCCAGTGCTGCATAAGCAACATGGAAAAAGATAGCTAATGGTCCGTTATAATAGACTATATTATATTGAAAACACAATTTCTGGATATCCCCAATAGTGATTTCAAAGGATGGGCTCGATTTTACCATGTTGCTTACCCTGCGGGAAAGCCGGAGGACCTCAGATCCTGTGTTGTCAAGGGATCAAGGTAACCGACTACAATTTCACCCTTGACGCCTGGGCTCTGAAGCCCTCCGGCTTTTGCAGCGTTAGGCTGCGGTCCCAACCAGGCACCGGCTATTTCATCAACCAGGACTAATAAGTAAATAATTTCCCGGAATTAATTGTACGAACCCATTTTACAGAAACCCGCTGAATTAATTCCTGCCAGATTTCAGAAGATTTCTTGTCGAACAGCGTTTCAGGATCAGCTTTCAGAACATGCCAGTGTCCCCTGTCAAGTTCAGATTCAAGCTGTTTGGGTGCCCAGCCGGCATAGCCGGCGTAGATTCGGAACCTTTCTTCTTTGACGGGCTTTTTTATCAGGCCTTGGAGCACTTTTTGGCTTGAGCTGAGGTAGACATCGCCAAACACCGCCATGGACGCCTCTGGTGGTTTGGCCGACCTTACGAGAAGCAGGACCCTGGCTGGCTCAACAGGCCCCCCAAGGTACAGGGTCTCCTTGCTCCGCTCCAGCTCTTTTATATCCGGAAGGACCGTAGAAAGTTTTAGCTCTACCGGTCGATTAATCACCAATCCTATGGCACCGTCCGGCCCGTAACGGATGAGAAGCACCACAGTTTCACGAAAATTCGGATCCATGAGCCGGCGGTCTGCCACCAGGAACTTTCCTTGAGCCAATCCCTTTTCAGATTTTACCTGGACGGCAGCCTCCAGCGAAAAAGTACTCGATTTCTGATCGTCCACGCTTCGGACCAGGGTTGCCATAACAAAAGATGCGTTCATAATAATCACGGCCGGCAGGATCAAAAGGACAAAAATGAAGAGGGGAACAGAAAGTTTATTAATTTGAGTGTTTTTTCGTGTGGCAGGATTCAGTCGCACCACCCCCTTTCTAATTGTTTACGGTTTATGGATCGTTCGAGAAATATTCGCTTTCGCTTTGGACTCCCTATCACTATTCGTTGATACTTGCAATCAATAGAAATGTTCTTCTATGGTTCTACTGCAAAAAACACAGACGGTGGTGATGGGGAGGTCTGGCGTCATGGGATGACTCTTCAATCGCAAGCAAGCGAGCGTTCACCTTGTCCGAGGTATTGTCGGCGGCGTACGGAGTCAAAGGCGAGTTTTCCGATTTTGCAGGCGCGATCAATACTGAGTTCATCCCAAACCTTTACTTTCCCATCGTCTCCGGCCGTGGCAAATCGTTCACCATCGGGATGTACCGCGAGTCGCCAGCTTGTGCCCGGGTGAGCCGGCCAGGCATCGGACAGTCTCCGGCCGGTTTGGGCATCCCACCAGTGCAGCATGCCGCTGCGGTCGAGGACCGCGAGAGTGACACCGTCGGCTAAATAAGATAAATCCGTCGCTCCGCCGGTGTGGCCGGTAAAGGCGGCCAGTTGATCGCCGGTCGCGAGATTCCACAAGGTCACGACCTCATCACTGGAGGCAGTTGCCAGGTGCCGGGTATCCGGGCTAAATGCCGCACTCCATATGACGTTGTCATCGGCCTCAATTTCTCTGACAACTGAGGCACCATCAAGGTCCCACACCGTGACGCTGCCCTCGGTAGTTGTCACCGCTAACAGAGCGCCATCCGGTGAAAGAACCGCGCGCGTAATTCGCCCCTTTTTATTTTCCAGCGTCCTTACAAGTGCCTCTGTTTCGACTGCCCACAGGCGCACCCGCATATCGCCCGTGCTGACTATCTGGTTTCCATCAGGCCTGAAGGCCAGCGACCAGACCGCACCTTCATGGGCTTCAAATGTGCGCTGCAAGGTTCCGTTTGCCAGATTCCAGAGGCGGACTTGACCGGAACGGTCGCCGGATGCCAATATGCGCCCGTCGGGTGAAAAGGCAAGTGCCCACACCTGATGTCCGTGTCCTTTTAAAATCGTAGGGTCCTCAAAATTTTCCAACTCCCAGACCTGCACCGTGCCTGAGTCGTCACCGGCGGCTAAATACTTTCCGTCACCGCTGAAGGCCACTCCTTTCGCCGATTTTCCGGCCACATGTCGCTCTCCGGCCAAGGGATGGGTGCTGTCAAAGCTCCACAATCGAATTACCTGATCTTGCCCGAGGGTCGCCAATAACCTGCCATCCTCGCTTAGCCCGGCGTCGACAATGGACTGGCTATGGCCGCTCGGTGTGGTCTTGATCGTCACCTGGCGGTTCATATCCCACATACTGACGGCGCCGTCGGCGTTGCCGCCGATCAAAACACGCCCGTCCGGTGTGAAAACCACTGCACCTATCTGGTGGTCTTTCCCAAACGCCGGCCCGATCAGACGTCCGGTGGGGTACTCAAGCACCATGGAGGTGCCATCGGTGCTGGCGGTTGCAAACCTATCCCCGGTGGGGCTGAAGGCCAGCTTTAACAAGTGGCTGGTGTGAGCGCCGGAAATCGGTTCAAAAACAGGTTCGCGGGATGGTATGGCCCAGCCGTAGATCGTCCCATCATGAATACTGGCCACCAAACCGCGCCCGTCGGGGCTGAATTCGACGACATTAAAGCCGAGGGCGAGATCGATCAGCGGCGCCCCGATCGGTTGCCCCTGCACCACGTCCCACAGCTGTACGGTTCCATCGCCATTGCCCGTGGCAATGATTGAACCATCCGGGCCAAAGCATACCCCCATGACGACATCACCGACCTCGCCGATCTTCCTGCCCCGGTCACTCAGCCCTTCGTCGACAGCCCAAAGGCGAACCGTGCCATCAGCACCGGCGGATGCAAGCCACCGACCGTCCGGACTGAATTCCACATCCCTGACCCCACCGTTGTGACCAC
Source organism: Desulfobacteraceae bacterium (assembly GCA_029287875.1). Taxonomy (GTDB): domain Bacteria; phylum Desulfobacterota; class Desulfobacteria; order Desulfobacterales; family SG8-13; genus JARFQH01. Next base: position 5,166 of record JARFQH010000315.1, read on the forward strand.
GAAGACTTGGCCCGAACGGCCGTCTCGTGGCAGTATCGATGATATCGATGGTCCCTTCCCGTTGAGCTGAAGCCAGCATTGCGCCATCGGGGCTCACTGCAATCGAGAGGGCGTCACCGGCAGGGATAGGACTGCCAACCAAAAAAGGCCCACTCTGCGACAAAGTCCGCCGCGCCGCCAACATTGTCGCGCGGGCGTCATATGCCGGCGGTTGGGTTTCAGCGCGGACCACTGCTTCCGCTCCCAGGGACAAGGCCAACAAGGGATCTGCCTCAACCAGCCCATAGGCCGCCGCACCCAAGGCCCCGGCAAACTGATCGTGGGCCTCGATCGTTGCCAACTCGGCCCGCTCTTCATTCAGTCGTGCCTCGCGTAAAGCGATAAACGCAACCACCGATGCCATCGTGGCTCCCAATGCGAGCAACGACAAGACGGCAACTGTGACACGACGAACTCTGCGTCTGCGTTGCTTTCTTTCCATCGCAATCGCTTCGGCCTTCGCCTTGGTTTCGGCCGAAGCATCGAGAAAAATCCGCTCCAATTCGCCGAGTTGGTCCGGATTCTGACCAGCCCATTCAAGTGTCGAAAGCAGCGGCGTACCTCGATACAAAAGGTCGAAATCCCGGCCTTCGGCGTCCCACTCTGTCGCTGCTCGGCTGATCCGTTGCCGCGTGCGAAGATCGTCGCGGGACTCTTCGATCCAGCCTCGTAGCCGTGGCCAGGTACGTAGCAGGGCTTCATGGGCAATCTGAACGTTCGTGTCGTCGACTGTCAGGAGCCGAGCCTCGGTAAGGCATTCCACGACTCGATGCATTACTACCGGATTCGAGTCATGTTCAATCTCCGAGCGGGCCAAAAGCCGTCGCGTGTCGGACGTCCCCTCTCCCGGGGTCACCAGGCGCAGAAATAAGCGTTTGGTCGCCTCTCGCTCAGCGGGATCGAAACGGTGCTCAAAGATCGCATCCGCGGTCTGGCTGATGGCACCCGCAACGCCGCCGGCGGCGTAAAACCCCTCCAGGGTCATGACATTGCCTTCCCGGCGAATCCATGTCTCAACGAGGGCGTGGGCCAGCAACGGCAGGGATCCCGTCTCGTTACCCGCTTCTTCAACAATCAGGTCCACCAGTCCGCGCTCCAGAATCAAACCCATCGGTCGTGCCGGCTCGCTGACCGCACGCCGTAGCTCCGGGTTCGTCATGGGTCCGACCAGCACCTGATTGCTGGTGATACGTTCAGCCAACCACGGTATTTGGGCACATGCCGCGTAGAAATCAGCCCGGACGGCGATCACGATCCGCACCTTGCTGTCGGCCGGATCCGTCATGGCTGAAAGAGCAGCGATAAACTTGCTGCGAAGTGCTGCGGGGGATAGTGTGAACAATTCCTCGAATTGATCGATGCAAAGCAACAAAGGGTTTTCTGAACGATCAACGCCGCCCAGATGGCGTGCCATGGTCGGGTGTGCGATGACATCTTCAAGGGACACGGAAGCGGTAGCGGACGGTGAATGCCTCGTCACCTGGAAATAGAGCTCGGATAGGGGATCTCGCCCCGGTGTGAACAGATTGACCGACCAGGTCTCGCTTCCCGGAATGGCGCCGGCTTTAAGCGCCGGAATGAGACCGGCTCGTACCAGCGAGGATTTGCCGCTTCCGGACGGCCCACCTACCACAAGTACCCGGTTGAACTGAATGCGCCGCACGATGTCGTCGATGAGGGCTTCTCTCCCGAAAAAGAAACGGGCGTCTTCCGGTTGGTAGGCCGCCAGTCCCTTGTATGGACAGGCCGTTTCCAGTGAGGCCACTTCGGTGGGCAAACCATCCTGGGCCTCAGCCGCTTCGTTGGCGAGCATCGCGTGAGCGGCTGCCCGCCAGCTTTCTATGGAGCTGAAGCGGGACTCTGGTTCTATCGCCATGCCCTGTTCGATCACCCCGCGCCATAAGTCCGGCAAGTCGGCCAGGTATTTCCTCACACCACTCACCGCCGGTGGCGGCTCCCCGGTCAACACATGCAAGAGCATGGCGGTGGCGGCATAAACATCTGCAGCCGGCGTGATCTCCGCGGTGGGATCGCCCTGCTCGGGCGATTGATAGAGCGGCGTACCGCCAACGACAGTTGCAGTTGAGGCGCGTTTCAGGAGGTCTTTGGCAATACCCAGATCACTAATTAGGATGCGCTCGTCGGTCCCGACGATTCCAGCAGGTGGTAACGGGGATCCGGCTGCAGACGCGTCATAGTCAACCGTTCCCCTGCGCGCAAGCTGGAACAGGATATTAGCGGGTTTGATGTCTCGGTGCACGACGCCTGCCTCGTGAATCGCAGACAGCCCGTCGGCCACGGCGTCTACCAGCGCCATGATACTCTGCGGGTCCGAGTCTTGGTAATCCGGGCGGCGTTTAAGGCGCGGTGCAAGTGTGCCCCGATCCGCAAAGTCCATAACGAAATAGGGACGTCCGTCGTTGAGTCGACCCACGTCATGGACCGTGACAACATTCGGAGACCGAATACGCCGCAGCAGGCGGGCTTCATCAAGGAATCTGAATTGGATTTCTTCGTTCTCGGCCAGGCTATGACGCAGTATCTTAAGCGCGACAGAACATTCCAGTTCCTCATCCCAGGCTCGCAAGACCACCGCGAATCCGCCAGTTGCTATTTCATCGCGGACTTTAAAGCGACCGACATAAGAAGGCAACATCATGCCCGCACCGAACCGCTAAAATTTATCACTCACATCGACGCAATGAAAAACCTTGACGTCGAGAATATTGTGATTACGGTCGGCCGAGCTGACGCAGATGGTAACGGCGTCGCCGCGCACACTGGTCGACGCAGCACCCTGAGTGATGTAGGTCGGATAATCGGCGTGCCGGTGCCAACGCCCCTGCTCGACGCCATGGACCGTCTGCGCATTTCTACCGACCTGCTCAACCGTGAAATTCTCTCCCCACCAGACGTGAAAGTGGTTTTTTGAGACATCGGGCATGAAGTTGGCTTTGAAGGTGATCTCCAGTTCATCGCCCGACCGGGTCACTTCCAGGATCTTGACATCACAACCATCCACCGGGCAGGCGTTTGGCATAGCGGCCAATGCGAGCCCGCTAGCGCCGCTCATTGTCATTGCGACGACACCGACTATCATCACCCAAACCC
>JARFQH010000365.1 GCA_029287875.1 Desulfobacteraceae bacterium
ACGGGTCGCAGGGCATCGTCCAGATCGAGGCTGATGGCGATCTGTTTGCGGGTGCGGCCGAAGGCCTCGGCGGTTTCACGCACAACCTGATTAAGGTCGATCAACGCCGATACCGAGCGCTCTCTGCGGGCATAACCCAGCAGCTGGGCAGTCAGTTTGGCCCCGTTCTTGACCTGTTTCTCGATTTTTGTGAGGGTGGCGTAGTGGGGATGATCGGCCCCGGTGTCCTGCAAGATCAATGATGCCAGGCCTTCGATCGCCATGAGCAGATTATTGAAATCATGTGCAATGCCGCCGGCCAGAGTTCCGATGGCCTCCATTTTCTGAGCATTGAAAAACTGCGATTCGAGCCGTTTGCGCTCACTGATGTCCGTCAAACTCACGAGAACAGTTTCGAATTTTTCCTTAGCCTCTGGAATTTGGAAACTCATCAGGACATTGATGTTTTCCCCCGCCAGGGTTTGGCTGACCGTTTCAGTTTCAAAGTCGGGTCTGGCCTCGTAAATGGCAATCAGCGCTTCCCTGAAAACATCCAGCGATTGAGATGCGAAGATCTTTTCAGCCGATCCGAACAGCTGGGCTTCGGTTTCGGCCTGGAAGAGCCGGAGAGTGGCCATGTTGAACTTCTTGACGGTGACCCGTTTCAACGACTCTTGAAGAAGCTCCGGATGAGCCGGCAGATAAGACCTGAGGTCGTCAAGGCCTTTCTTTTTAAGGTCATCAGCCGTCTGTTTGACCACCGACAAGTCGACTTCCAGGAAAGACACGGCTGAGGTTTCGAAGAGGCTTTGGTATTTATCCTCGCTGGCCTGCAGCGCATCCTCAGCGCTCTTTCGCCCGGCAATCTCTTCCTTAAGCTTGGAATCCATCGCCGCCAATTGATTTTCAAGGCGGCAGGAAAGGCTTGGGTTGGCAATTTTGTTGTTTAACGGTATAAGCATATTTAGAAGGCACCGGTTTCCGAAAATCGCCAACGCGTCAGCCCCCCCACAAGCGTCATCCTCTAAGCGCCATTGGGCTTGCTGACGATCGGCCGCAATCTAATTATCGGATAATTTTCCGAGAACTTGAATGAATGGGGCAATGGACAGATGAAACGGATTAAAAAGACCCGTTCAATGGGGATCTTCGCATGGGCCGCTTTTCTGGTGATGACGTGGACCGGTTGTGCCGGGCTCGGGCAATCACTCCAGGCACCGGACATCCTGTTGTCCGGGTTGCTCGTTGAAGAGGTGGATCTTTTCGAAACCGTACTGCAGCTGAAGCTGCGGGTGATCAACGGCAACGATATCCCCTTGGTGCTCAAAGGAATTCAGTGTGAATTGGAACTCAACGGCAAATCGGTGGCTACGGGTGTCTCCAAGACACCGGTCAATATTCCGGCGCTGGGCAGCGACACAGTTTCCGTCAAGGTTTATTCTTCGATGTTCAATATTGCCTCTTCCTTTTTTCGGATGGTACAAAATGAAGCGGCTAATACCGGAAACCCCGATTTCACATACAAGTTAAGTGGTCGGATACACTTGGAAACCAGCGGGTTGACGCCATCCACCATTCCATTTAAAACCACCGGAAAAATATCGCTCGAGGATACCTTCGGAAAAATCGTAGAGTAAAGGAGTTTACGGCGCATGAAATCAGGTATAATCGGGGGGCCGGGATCGGGAAAAACCACTATTTATGAAGCCTTAACCGGTAATTTTCAGGAGGCTGGACGACGAGGGGACAACCGCATTGCTGCCATACGGGTCCCGGATCCACGGGTCGATATGTTGGCCGGGATGTATACCCCCCAAAAGACGAGTTACGCACAGGTTGAGTATCTGCTGCCCGGAAAGGGCACAGAGAAGGACGGGGCAAAAGCGGGGTCTTCATGGACCGCGGTAAGAGACTGTGACGCCTTGATTCACGTGGTCCGCAACTTCAGCAGTTACGGCCTGGCGGAGCCGACAGCGCTTGAAGACGTCAACCACGTCGACCAGGAACTGATTTTGAACGATTTTATGGTGGCCGAAAAACGCCTCGAGCGGCTGAACCTGGACCAAAAAAGGGGCCGGAAAAGCGATTTGGAGGAACGGGCCCTTCTTGAGGGCTGTATCTCTACCTTGGAAAACAACATCCCATTGAGGCAGCAGCCCGAACTGGCCTCTGCACCCCTGCTGCGGGGCTTTGCTTTCCTGTCGAGCAAGCCGCTGCTCGTCCTCTTCAACAATGCCGATGAAGACGATTGCCTGCCGGTTATAACCGGTGGGGGGTCAAACGAATTACGTCTGACCATCCGCGGCAAACTCGAACACGAACTGGCCCAAATGTCACCTGAAGAGGCTGCAGAGTTCCTTAAGGAATTCGACATTGCAACGTCCGCCAAAGACAGGATCATCGCCAAATCCTACGAATTGTTGGGACTGATTTCCTTTTTTACGGTCGGAGAAGACGAGGTCAAGGCATGGACGATCCGGAAACATACCGCAGCAATCGATGCGGCCGAGGCCATTCATACGGACCTCAAAAAGGGCTTCATTCGGGCCGAAGTGCTGGCTTACGATGACCTGATGACGGCCGGCAGCTACGCCGCTTCCCGTAAGTTGGGAACCGTCCGACTCGAAGGAAAAGACTACGAGGTCCAGGACGGTGATATCCTTCACGTGCGCTTCAACGTGTAGCCGGCGATTTCTTCTTTCAGCAGGCAGCAGGCAATCCGGTATTTCGGCGTTCCATCGGGGCGGTAGCTGAGGTTGTCGGGCTGAATGAGCTTGTTCATCACGCAACCCTCCGGAATATCGAGTTGGAAAAGGTCATTTTCGTTGATCGGTTCCCGCTCTGTCAGGCGATTGACGTCGACCATCAGGCTGTGCATTGCAAAATCCTCGCACAACGGGCAACGGTAGACGCGGCCGTTCGGAAAGACGAAATAATTATCCGCCACGCGTCCGGCGCATTCGAATCGGTCACCGGCTTTCAGGAAAACTTTAGGAAAGGTAACCGTTATGCCCTGCCGCGCGATCTCCTCGGCCGCCGTGGGCACGGTACCCAACCAATCGTTTCGGGCCACCTGCAGGTTTTCCGTTCGGTTGGCGGCCGAGCGGCCTCGAATGCCGATGACTTGAATGAAAAACCGCTTCACGCCCAGTGAGGTGAGCAGCGGCCCCATCGAGCCGATTTCATGAATGTTGGTTTGACTCACCGTAAAGATCACGCTGACCGAAAACCCGCGGGTCACGGCCTGCCGGATACCGTTTGTGCAGGCGACATAAGACCCCGCGCCACGAATCATATCGTTGGTGGCGGCAGTGGCGCCGTCCAGGCTGAAACTAAAGTAGTCGACTTCCTGCGGCGTGACCTTGGACAGAATGTCGTTGAACAGGAACCCATTGGTATCCACGGTGATTGAATCGTATCCAAGCTTCCGGGCCTTTTTGATCATATGGGCGAGTTCAGGATGCACTGTCGGTTCGCCGCCCAGAAAGACGATGTTGGCCTTGACGGACCTGCGGGCAAACAGGTTTAACCATGTTTCGACAGTTTCCAGCGGAAGGGTTTCATCACCGTGCTGGTCGCGGTTGATGTAGCAGTGACGGCAGGTTAGGTTGCAGCGGGTGGTGATGTGAAAAAAGACGTTGGCGGAATCTCGTGAAAAGGAGACGGTTTTTTTCATTTCTGTGATTTTTTGAGCTGCTCGACCTGTTTCTTGGCCTTTATCAGCTCGTCGTTGGTCAATCGCAGCCGGATCGACATGTATTCGGCAAATATTCTGT
>JARFQH010000375.1 GCA_029287875.1 Desulfobacteraceae bacterium
ATCATGTTGTTGATCCTTTTGCTTTTACTTCCATTTAATTTTATGCCACGCCACAAAGCGCGGCATAAAATTAAATCACCATCTTTAGTTTAGCTGGGGACGGCCCGAGCGTCTTCACCTGGGCCACCAACCCGCGCATGGTTTCGGCAAACAGAATACCGTCGCTGGCACCGATCCAGGTCAACCGGAGCCGTTCGGGCTCAAAGCCGAACCGGGGTAAAATCTCCTTCAGCAGTTTGATCCGGCGCCGGGCTTTGAAATTGCCGTTGATGTAATGGCAATCCCCGGGATGGCACCCACTCACCAGCACACCGTCAGCCCCCTCCAGCAGCGCCTTGATGATGTACTGCGGGTCAACCATGCCGGTGCACATCACCCGGATCATTCTGACGTTGCGGGGATAGGTCTGCCGGGAGGTGCCCGCCAGATCTGAAGCTGTGTATGTGCACCAGTTGCACACAAAAGCAATGATGGTTGGTTCGAAATCTGTCATTGAGAGCACCTCTTCTTCTGGTGGATTTATTAGCCCACAGGCCTAACGGACCCAACCGGCTAACTGGTGTCCATCCGGGTATTCATTAATGACACTGATCAGTTTCCGTCCAAAATGTGCAATTTTCCGCAAGTTCAAGGAAATCGGCGGCATTGCGCGGAGGCATACTACCGTATGTCGCACAAGCGATGCCGCCGATTGACGCCGAAATAGCGGGAAAGGGCCATTTATGGACGGAAACTAGCTGAGTTCCCTAACCGCCTGCCTGATCAAACGTCCAATGGCCAGTTTTTGAGGGCAGCGGCTCTCGGCTGCGGCATAATCGAGCGTTGCCAGGCGTCGGCGGGTCTCGGTCGGCATACCCTGGAAGACGGCCTGCGCCTGTTCCTTGTTTCCGTAGCTGCGGCTGTACATCAGGCAGCGCATGACATCGCCGATGGGTGCCTGATGGGCCACGGTTGGCTCGCAGATAACGGTGCATCCGGCGCAGTAGTCCGATTGCGTTTCACGGGCATAGTGCCGCAAAAGCCGCATGTCGCCTGAGCTGAGGCGGGTTTTGTCCAGCGCGGCAGAGACATTGCTCATCAGCAACGTCAGGTTCGGCATCTGGGAGCAGATACTGGCGATCTGCTGATTCTCCCACACCGCTTTGAGTTTGGCCTGACCGTCCGTAAACCCTTTCTCCAGAAAGCGTCCCGCCAGCCTCAGCTCGGTTTCCGTTTCGGTTTTCACCGGTCCGCCGCCCTGGGTCTTCATGGCCGTCAGGCCGATGCCCGCCTTGCTGCAGGCACCCACCGCCGCCCTCATTTGGTCGGTTTGCATGAGCCTGTAATTGTAGGTCATCATGATGCCGTCGATCCAGCCCAACTTGGCGGCTTCCAGCAGGCAATTTTCCATATTGCTGTGGGTGCTGAAACCGAAAAACCGGAGTTTACCGCTGGCCTTGGCTTTCTCGCCCCAGGCCTTGATGTCACCGTCCATCTTGCTGATACTTCGGATACCGTGGACGAAGAGCAGATCGATGGTGTCCGTCTGCATTCTTTCGAGCGAGGTTTCGAGGTGCTTTGTCATCCCACCGGTGGTCCAGGCGCCGGTCTTGGTCACGAGGAAGATCTTTTTGCGATCTTCGGGATACTTGGCAAAATACTTGCCGATCCCCTTTTCGCTGCGTCCGCCTTCGTACGAGTTGGCCGTGTCCCAGTACGTGACACCCCACTTGACGGCCTGCTTGAGCAGCAGCTGGTTGTTGGGAATGTCGAACATGCCGCCGAGCGAAAGGATGGACACCATTTGACCGGTCTTGCCGAAAGGGCGCTCGGATACCGTGAACGGTTCATCGGCCTGGGTCTTAGGGGGGGTCGAGGCAGTTGCCTGTTGACCGTAGGTGGCCATCAGCGATCCGAGGCCGACGGTTCCGGCGGTTTTGAGGAATCTTCTGCGGCTCCAATCTTTTTGGTCATGGTCGTTCTGGTTATGGTCGGGTTTTTTGCTCATGGTTTCTGTCCTCCATTGGTCGTTTAAAGGTAACGAAGACGTCGGTGCTCGGCAGAGTCAGGCGCGATCGGGTTGTCATGATGGCGTGATCACTTCAGCGTCATGGCGTGATCGGGGTTCCGGGTTTCATTTTCGGCCGTCACCCGGATGGCCCGTTTGCCTCTGACGGGGCACTCGTGTTCGCAGACGCCGCAGCCGATGCAGTATTCCGGCCGCACGTAGGGCTGCTGGAGCCGGATCAGGATGTCGGCCCGCGCACCCGGCGCCGGCGGGCGTGTCAATGGCTGCTCAGCCGATAGCGTCAATTCCCGGTCGGTGTTTTTGACGATGCGCCGTGGTCCGGACGCGTTGTCTTCCGGGATGCGGCAGTAGTAATCGCCGGTGGCGAATCGACCGTGCGGCAATTCGGCCGACCGGAAACGGATCGTCTGGGCGTCGGCATCGGCCACGAGCAGCTCCCCTGCGGTGGCCACCGGTGAAAATACCGTTCGGGTGGTGATGGCCTTGGGGCTGACGGGGCAGTTTTCCTGGCACACGATACAGGGTGTGTCCATGGCCCAGGGCAGACAGCGGCCGCGATCCACGAAGGCCGAGCCGATGCGAAGCGGCCCGGCTCCTGCAAAACGGTTGCGGCCCAGGCGCTCGTCGAGCGTGATGGGACGGATGGCGGCTGTCGGGCAGATGTTGCTGCAGGCGATGCACTTGTACTGGCAACCACTGGTGCCGATCCGGAAATTGAGCACCGGTGTCCAAAGGCCCTCCAATCCGAATTCCCATCCGGCCGGTTGAATGACGTTGGTGGGGCAGATCCGCATACACTGTCCGCACTTGATGCAGCGGCCAACAAATTCAGCCTCGGCCAACGCCCCGGGCGGACGCACCAGGCGAGGGTTCCAGTTGCCGGCCAGTTGACCGTCCAGACGCAGCAATGGCGCAGCCGCAAGTCCCGACAGGGCCGAAAGGACGAATTGTCGGCGGGTAACGTCGGGAAGCGCGAGCTCGCCGGTGGCCGAAACGGTCGTCCGGTAGCCGACCAGGTCGTGCCGGCATTCGGCGAGGCAGTTCAAGCACAGGACACATTCGTGGGTCCGGATGACGCCGGCCGGTGCGCAGGCCCCTTCACAGTTTCGTTCGCAGATGTGACAGTCGGTGCATTCGGGGTCTCGTTTGCCGATGCGCCACACCGCATGACGACCGAGAAGGCCGAACAGTGCGCCCAACGGGCAGACGAAGCGGCAATAGAACCGCGGCGTCCGAAGGTTGAGGAAGATGGCGGTCAGAAAAACGGCCCCGATCAGCCAGGCTCCCGCGTAAAACCGGGCACCGCCCGCCAGGCCAATAGGCGCCTCGTCCATCATGGGCATGAGCACCAGATTCACCGAGCGGTGCATCAGGGGAAGCGGATCGAGCAGACCGATCAGCAGAGAGGCGGACAGCGATTGCCGGTCGCCGGTTAAAACGCCGGCGACGGTCCAAACGCAGCCGGTCAGCAATATAACCGCCAGCATTCGTTGCGCGGGTCTCGAAGCTTTCCTGGACATCATGAAGGCAGCGACCGCCAAGCCGGCGACCACGGCCCACAAAAAATAGGGAAGATTCCGCGGTGGTGCAAACACCCGGTTGAGCAAGTCGGCTGAAGCCACCGCCAGCAGAAATATCAGGATCCAGTACTTGACGACCTGCCAGCGGGAGGGCTGGTTGAGCCGGGCTTTTTCAGGCGCCGGCTTGCGACGCCGGCCCAGCCAGCCCACAAACTGGTGCAGGCTGCCGAAGGGGCAGAGCCAGCCGCAGAAGAACCGGCCCAGCAACACGGTTAAAACCAGGGTTGCAAGGCTCCACAGCAAGCCCGCGAACAGGGTGCCGGTGGTCAGCAGGGTGGCCAAACCCACCAGCGGGTCCAACTCGAGCAGCCAGTTCACCGGCCAGCCGCGCAGCTGCCACCACGCCTGACCGAGGGTGGTCGTCACGCAAAACCACAGGAACAAGGCCAGGAAGAAGATCTGGGAAATGCGGCGCGCAGTGCGGGTTCTCATATAAAAAAGCCTTGGTTAAAGTGTCCTCGAAGCAATTATGAATGAAAATCAAGGATCTATAAGAAAACCGGTTTGAGAAGCGCGTAATCGGCGGTGCCGGCGCCGGACGCGGCTGCCATGCCGATGTACGGCAGGTCGCCGGCTGTTTTGCCGATGAGGCTCGCGCCATAAGCATCCGCGGCCACCTGGTCGGTGCTGACGATCATGGTGCGGGTCTCTTTAAGGTCCGAGAGGGAGCCGCCGGTGGGGCCGTTGGTGACCATGCTGGTCGTGCCGTCGAGAATCACCAGGGTCGGTTTGACCATCAGGGCCAGTTCCATGATGATGGTGTTGATGTCCTGGTGGAAAATGTTGCGGCGGCCGCCGAGAAGACCGTACCAGTTTTTCATGGTCATGGAAGCCCCGCTGCGGTGGTGTTCCTTGACCGGCGCCAGTCCGATGAGTTTGTTGACGGACTTGAAGGGTTCGAAGAGCAGCGGCCAGTTCCGGATCAGTCGGGCTCCCGGGAGGGTGATCGGTCTGAAAAACGGTTCGGCCGGCAGCATGACCCGACCACCGGCCGATTCGGCCGCGCGGGCAATGCCGGTCAAGGCGAAGCAACTGGCGGGGTCGTTGATCGGGTTGTCGGTCACAATCACCTCAACCGCCCCGGCCTCCAGACACAGGCGGGTCACCTCGGCCACCAGCTGCGGGTGCGTTGTGGCCGACAGCGCCGGCGGTGAGGCAAAAGCGGCGTTGACTTTCAGCAGGACGCGGTCGCCGGTTTTGACGAAGGTTTCGATACCGCCAACAGCCTGCATGGCCTGCCGAACCGTTTGGGCCCGATCCGTACCCCGGGCGATGCCCATTCCGGGTTTTTGTCCGGGGATCGAGAAATCGGCCAGGCGGACGCCGGCAGTTTGCTTCGGTGAGCCGCGCTGCGGACCATGCGGGTCGTAAAACCAATAGGACAGGGCGCCGGCGGCACACACCGAGAGCCCGGCCTTGGCGCAACGGATCAAGAACTCCCGCCGTTTGATCGCGTTTGTTGAGTCGTTCTTTGGATTACCGCCGTCCACGGATGGCTTCCTCGATGCTGGTGACCAATGACCGGGCGAGCGTCACGGCCCGGCTCTTGTCTGCGGCCGCATGTACACCCGCAATGTAGACGTCACGGGTGAAGATGATGTCATATTCGTCCATGATCTCTACGATGACGGCGTCTCGAATACCACCGTCATCCAATGCCTTCCCGCCGAATGCCAGCAGAAACGTACGGTACGCTGCCGCCAGATCCTTAGCTGCCTCCGGTGACCCGCGCGCGGAGACGAATGCGCTCAGCGTGGATCCGTTCAGATGATATTCGGCCACGAATGCCCGGTCGAATTTTTCGAAGCCGAAGGCATCGGCGGGAATCAAGGTGATGCTCCGGGGGTCGAGGCCGGTTTCCGGAAAAAGCGCCGTTTCGGTGATGGTCTCGGTGGCAACCGGTGAGGCGCGATTGAAGGCCTCGGCCAAGGTCTGCATCCGATTCAGGATTGCCTCGGAAGCCTCGGAGGCAATCAACTCGACGTAGTAGGGCCCGTGCACCCAGTAGAGGGCGTTGGCGGTCCGGTAGGCATAGCGGCCGAGGGCGGGCGAGGGCACGAAATCCTCGCGCTGCTGGGAGCTGTAAACCGCAAAGGCGTTCTTCTGAGAGGCCATATCAAAAATGAAGATTTCCATCCAGGTTTCGGCGGTTGAGGTATCGCTGAACCGCTGGCATTGCAGGCGCTTGAATCCGGCCGACAGATACAGCTCGGCCTTGCCGTTGATTTTATCCGACAGCGTGTCCGGTCCGAAGGTCTCCGGGGCCGTCAAAACCGATACGTCTTGGGGCAGCTGAATCAGCGCGGCCGCTGTCTGGGAGGCCGGGAGCGCCGCCGGACTGCCGCTGATCACCTGATCGGCGGCCAGCTGCAACACGGCCGGGTTGAAATGAGACTGGCGCAACAGGATCACCCCGGCGGTCAAGACCAAAACAGACAGGATTCCGAAACTTAAAACCGTCTCGAACCGGGAAGGATTTTTTGCTTTGGTGCTCATGCAAGTCTTGCTCCGCTGCGGCTCGCGATCCCATTCAATACGGATTGTCGGCCCGCAGCAACCTCATCACGGAGGGCGTTATTGTCAGCAATGAAACGAACCGGATGCAAACGATGCGGAAACGTTGATCTGCGATTAAACCGGTTGTCTTTCCGAACGCGGCCCGGCGGGTGATCGGGCGGAAACGGAACGGGCAACGGTTGGCCTGTTTTTCTTTTTATAAAAAATGGCGCGTTCTTGTCAACGCTTAGCGTTCCCCATCTTCATCCATGCCACTGCGCGATTTTATCAACCTTACGAAAAACGGCGCATTTACGGATCGGAACCCAATTCGTATTTCACGAAACGAGTATGAAAGCGCACGAAAAGTCCGCAAAAACCGCCAGAGCCGAAAATATGTTCAGGATGCTGGCGGTCGCGCCATTTTTTGGTTGAAATTTTTAATATAATATTGCATTCATAGCTTGCACTGGCGCGATGTCTTTAACCAAAAGGGAGATTATGAGGATGCAGGTCAAAAGGTTAGGTTTCTTGTGCGTTATGTTGGCGGTCATGGTCGGAATGACATGTGATGTTTTCGGTCAGGATTCTGAAGGCGAGATGTGCGTGCCGATGGGCGTCATTACCATCAAGCCTCCACCGGAGGTCACCTCGCAAAAGAGCCCGGTCGATTTTCCGCATTCGCGCCATTTTGCGACTGACTGCAAAACATGCCATCATACGTGGAAAGGCGAGGAAAAAATCCAAGGCTGCCAGACCTCCGGTTGCCACGACCAGGCCAGCGCGCCGAAAACCACCGAGTCCTACCTGTCCTATTCGGACGTGTCGATAAAGTATTACAAGTACGCCTATCACGAAGCCTGCATTGGTTGTCACAAGGAAATCCGTGCCAAGAATCTGCAGACGGCAAAGTCCTACCAGGTACTGGGTGAGGCCCTGCCGGCGGCAGGACCCTCCGGCTGTATCGAATGCCATCCGAAATAGCGTTTGCTTGCGACCCGGATGTCCCACAAAGGGTGGTCTGTCGGCCACCCTTTGTGTTGTTGCGCGGCGCCGCATAACGGCGCCCGCCTCTTCGTGCTGAACCGCTCTGCAAAGCCAAAGCACACAGTCTTGCTTCGACAGAGATCGATATATGACCGGCGGCCAGAGACAATCGATGTTGTGCCCCAACTGCGGCAAGCTGATCAGTACCAGTGAACCCCGCTGCCCCTACTGCGGGATCGGGCGTCCGGCTTCCATGAGCAAACGTCTGTTGGGAACCATCGGCCTGAGTGATCCGGATCGCCTCATCCGCTCAGTGATCTATGTCAATGTCGGCATGTATCTCATCTCGCTTCTCTTCAGCCAGAGCCGTATCGGTTTGTCCATGAATCCGCTGACCTTCCTGTCCCCCGGTGATAATAGTCTATTCCTGCTGGGAATGACCGGAACCATCCCCATCGACCGCTTCGGGCGCTGGTGGAGCCTTCTGGCGGCCAATTACCTGCACGGCGGTATTCTGCACATCTTTTTCAACATGGCGGCTTTCAGACAGTTGGCCTTTCTAACCGTGCGCGAATACGGCACCTATCGCATGGTGGTCATTTACACCGCCAGCGGAACCCTCGGATTCCTGGTCTCCTACTTGGCCGGCATTCCCTACACCATCGGAGCGTCGGCGGCGGTCTGCGGGTTGATCGGGGCCATGCTTTACTATGGAAAAAGCCGGGGCGGCGTCTACGGCCACACGATTTACCGCCAGGTCGGTTCCTGGGCGATCGGGCTCGTCGTTTTCGGCCTGCTGATTCCGGGGATCAACAACTGGGGGCACGTCGGCGGCGGGGTTGCCGGTGCCCTGATCGGCTATCTCATGGGCTACCGCGAGCGTACCGGAGAGCGGTCGATGCATCGGTTGCTGGCCGGCGTCTGCACTGTCATGACAGTGGCGGTTCTCCTCTACGCCGTTGTCTCCGCCGTTATTTACCGCTTTGCGGGGTGAGTGTCCGGAGACGATCATCGACGGCCCTGCGTCGGCGAGGCGCTCGCTCAACCTAGATTCCAAATCAGGACACCGATGCATCCCGTTCGGCTACCGGTGCGAAAAATCGGAATATCCAGATATTCCTTCTTATTCACGCCTTGCCGGACGGGCGCTTCAACGATTAGAATTGCAAACTTTTTTTCGAGAACCGCAAGGCTGCGTTCAACGAAAATTTCTGAAAGTCCCGGCCCGAAGGTGGCGCTCATCAATGGATGCCGAATCATCACACCAGACCCCGGAATTCCAACCGAGAGAAATCATCGGACAGATCGGCACGATCATCCGCGGCAAAGAAGCGCAGGTCCGACTGGCCCTGACCTGTCTCTTCGCACGGGGGCATCTTCTCATCGAAGATCTGCCCGGCATCGGCAAGACAACCCTTGCCAAAGTCCTGTCCCGGGTGCTGGGACTGAATTTTCGCCGGATTCAGTGCACCAGCGACATGCTGCCGGGAGACATTCTCGGTGTATCGGTTTTCGAGCGCAAAACCAACACATTCGTGTTCCACCCCGGCCCCATTTTTACGCAGGTCCTGCTGGCAGACGAAATCAACCGGGCGACCCCAAAAACCCAGAGCGCCCTGCTGGAAGCGATGGGCGAGCGTCAGGTAACCGTCGATGGTAAAACCCGCGGGCTGGGAGAACCGTTTTTCGTGATCGCCACCCAGAATCCCCTGGAACAATTCGGTACCTTTTCACTGCCCGAGAGCCAGCTGGACCGTTTTCTAATGCGCATCGATCTCGGCTACCCCGATCGGGCAGCCGAGAAAAGCCTGCTGCAAATGGGCGAGACCAGAGGCGCCCTCGAGGAACTGCAACCGATTCTCACCAGTGAAGACGTGCTCATGATTCAAGGGCAGGTGAGAGCCGTCCACGTCTCCGACGCCCTGTTCGACTATCTTCAAGACCTGCTCGATTTTACGCGCCAGTCGGCCGAATTCCACGTGGGACTCTCCCCGCGGGCCGGACTCAGTTTGCTGGCGGCCACCCGCTCCCGGGCTTATCTTGCAGGAAGAGACTTTGCGCTGCCGGAGGACCTGCAGCAGGTTCTGCCCTGGGTGGTTGGCCACCGCCTGAGCGCGCAGGGCGGGAGTCGCTACTTCACCTCGGATCAACTCCTTTCGATCCTCAGCCAGGTCCCCGTTCCCTGATCATGGCGCAACACGACGATTCCAGACGGTCGAGGAAAGTATTTTCCGCCTCCGTTCTGCCCTTTACGATCAGGCCGAGGCACCTGTCATGGCGACCGACGCGTTTCGGTCTGGTGTTTGCTCTGCTGGTGACCGGCATCCTGGCGGGCGCGGTCAACTACGCCAACAATCTCGGCTTCCTGCTCGGTTTTCTGCTCGGTGGTGTGGGGGTTGTTTCCCTGTTCCACGGTTACGGCAACCTGACGGCGCTGACCCTGGCGGCTGTCCGTGCTGAGCCGGTTTTTGCCGGCGAAGAGGCGGTCTTCGAGTTGTTCACGCGCGCCGACGGCTCCGGAGCGGCGGCGGTCCGCTTTGCCCTCGAAAAGCAGCCGGCATCAACCACACCCACGGATCTTTCCTCAGGGGGCACGACCACGATCCGGATCCGGGTTCCGGCACCTCGACGCGGACTTCTCGACCCAGGTGGGGTGATGATTATTTCGGAATACCCTCTCGGTCTCTTCAGATTTTCCTGCCGCCTTCAGCCGGACCTGACGTGTTTGGTGTACCCCAGGCCGGCGGCGGAAGGGATTATACCGGTTCGCCATTCGGCCGGCATGAAGGGCGAAGGGAAGAACCGGGGTGCCGAGGACGACGATTTCCAGGGGTTGCGACCCTATCGTCCCGGCGATCCGCTGCAACACATTTCTTGGAAGGCTTCCGCTCGGGGTCAGGGATTTTTCACCAAAGAATTTGCCGGAACCGGTGGAGCGACGGCATGGCTGGACTGGGATGCGGTCGCCGAGCAGGATCTCGAACGCAAACTGGCGCTTCTTTGCTACGCCGTACTTCAGGCCCATCGTGAACGCCTGGAATACGGTCTTCGTCTTCCCGGCCGTGTTATCGAACCGGACAGTGGGGAACGGCACCAAAAAAACTGCCTGAAGGCCTTGGCCCTTTACTCCTCAAATGAAACTTAAAAGTTTCCTCTTCGAACAAACTGGAGGCGGCGCTGAACCTTTTTTACCCTGAATGATCCCACGATGAAAAACGTCCAGAGACACATACCGGCCTTGATTGTGGCCTTGCTGGTCTCCATGGTGCCTCACCTGACCGTGTTGCCGCCCTGGGTCGTTCTCTGGTGCCTGACGACTTGGGGCATCATTTTCCTGCGCCTCAAGACCGGGCGGGGCCAGCCGGGAAGGGATGTTCGCCTGCTGTTGATTCTGGGCGGCACCACGGCCGTCTTTTTGAGTTCCGGCGGAGGACTGGACCGGTTTTCCGGGATCAACCTCTTGTGGATCATGGCCAGCATCAAAATGATGGAAATCCAGTCGCAGCGGGATGTTATGGTGATGATCCTGCTGACCTATTTTCTGACGGCATCCATCCTCTTTTTCGATACCGGTCTTTTTGCCGGTCTTTACGCACCGGCGGCCCTGCTCGCCGTAACGGCCGTTCTGACCCGTGTCGTTCATCCGTCCAGCGACTGGCGCAGGAATCTGTCGCTCGCCGCCGGAATTTTTTTCCAGGCCCTGCCGTTGACCCTGGTGCTGTTTCTCTTCTTTCCGCGGGGCCAGGGCGGCCTTTGGGGGCTGCAGGGGCCTCAGGCCGGTTTCAGCGGTTTTTCAGATCAGCTGCGACCGGGAGGCGTATCCCAGGTCGTGGTCAACCGGGCCATCGCCTTCAGGGCCGAGTTCGCTGGGTCCGTGCCGGCACCCGGGTATCTCTACTGGCGCGGCGTCACCTTTACCGATTTCGACGGTGACGTTTGGCGCACCGGCGACACGGACGTTGGGCCGGCACCGTCATTGACCGGCAGCGGGATAATGGACTACACCGTCACGCTCGAGCCGCATGGACAGCGCTGGCTTTTTGCACTCGACCTACCGGTCGACGCTTCGCCCGGTACTGTCATCAAGGCCGATCACACGCTGATGTCGATCCGCCGGGTCGCCCGGCGTTTGCAGTACAGCGTCCTGTCGCTGAACGATTACAAGGCCGATCGGGTCGATGTGCCGCCGCAGGCGACCCTGATGTTGCCGGATGGCAGCAACCCGCAAGCCCGGGACCTGGCCCGAAGATGGCGAGCGGCTGCCAAGGAGCCCGCCGAAATCGTCCAGACGGCCCTGCGCTATTTCAGCCAAAACGAATTCGGCTACACGCTCCAAGCGCCGCCTCTCGGCCATCAGGCGATCGACGAATTTCTTTTTCGAACCCGTAAAGGGTACTGTGAGCACTATGCATCGGCGTTCGTTTTCTTGATGCGCGCCGCCAATATACCCGCCCGTGTGGTGGCCGGATATCTCGGCGGCGATGTCAACCCCTACGGCGGTTACCTCATCGTGCGTCAATCCCAAGCTCATGCTTGGGCCGAGGTCTGGCTGCAAAGCAAGGGATGGCGACGCGTCGATCCGTCCTTGGCAATCGCACCCCAACGGGTCGATCGGGGCGTGGCCTCGGCGCTGCCGCAGGACGAACGCGCGGCAGTCGAGGCCTTCGGCCTCGATGGACGGTTTTTCCGTTCTTGGAATAACATTCACATGGCTTGGGATGCGGTCGACAACCAATGGGACAAGTGGGTGATGGGATATACGCTTGCCCGGCAGAAGACGCTGTTGGCCGGACTCGGCTTTCACGCCGGCGGTCGAAAGGGCCTGCTGTTTTCTTTGCTGATGGCCGTCGGCTTGGTGGGCCTGATAGCCGGGGTCTATGCCGCTCGGTTCCTGAAAACCGCCGTGGTAAGGGACGATGACGTGCGGCGCTCCTACCGGCTTTTTTGCAGCAAACTCGCTCGTGTCGGCTTGGTTCGCAGTCCCGGTCAGGGACCGCTCGATTTTGCCGCAGCGGTAAACACCGCCCGCCAAGACCTGAAGGAAAGGGTCGCGACCATCATCGCCCTCTACATTCGGTTGCGCTATGATCGCCGCGGCGACAGCGAGGATTTGAAGCGATTCAAAGTCGCCGTGCGACAATTCAAGCCGCGTGAGGTTCTGGACCACCGGAAGGGTCTTTAGGGTTCCGGTTGAGGTAAGAGTCCTTAAAACTTGCTTGATTTATTTGGGATTTTTATTTAAACTTAGGGCATGGAAAATCAAATTATCGAGCTCATCGAGTCGCTCAAATCTAACAAACGGGTCGATACCTTCGACAAGGCTTCCACGAAACAGGCGATCGTCATACGGTTGCTGTCGCTGCTGGGCTGGGACATCTTCGATGTCGACGAAGTCAAACCGGATCACGCCCTCAAGTCCGTTCAGGTAGACTACTCCCTGAGGCTCAAAAACGCCGATACGGTTTTTATCGGTGTTGAAAAGGTCGGTGAAGATCTGAGCTACCACCAGAAAGAGCTTCTCGACGGCGCCTACAAGGAGGGCGTTAAGCTCTCTGTTTTGACCAACGGCGTGGCCTGGTGGTTTTACCTGTCCGCCGGTGAAGGGTCTTTCGAGCAGAAGCGGTACTGTACGCTGGAAATTTTAAAGCAGCCTCCCAAGGACGTCGCCGCCCGGCTTGTCGAACTGTTCGAGAAGAGCAATGTATCAAAGGGCAAATCCCTCAAAATCGCCGAATCGATACAGTTAAAGCGCCAGCGCAAGGTCATCGAAAAGGCAATGGCCGATGCCTGGAGCCGCCTCTTGACCGCTCCCCCCGAAGCGCTGATAAAACTGTTCGGCGATTCGGTCGAAAAACTTTGCGGTTACAAGCCCGACAAAGAGATGACCGTCTCGTTTTTGTCCGAACGTCTCGAGGCCGCGTCAACCGAAGAGGTTGCTGATCTGGAAGAGGTCGAGGAGTCGAAGAAACCCACGATACCGCCTCGATATTTCGAGGGACGGATCGTCAGCGCTTTTTCCTTCAACGATTTCAAGTGCAAGGTCGATTCCTGGGACGGGTTTCTGCTCAAGCTGTGTGAAGAGTTGATTTCAAAACACGACCAGGATGTCGAAAAACTGCTGTGGCATTCGGTCGACAATCGCTATTATTTCAGAGAAAACCCGGACGAACTGAGGCTGCCGGTCAACATCGAAAACACCAACATTTTTGTCGAAACACACCTGAGCACCGAAGACACGGTCAAACTCGCCTATTCTCTCCTGAAGGCTTTCGGTTATCCCATTACTGATCTGGAGATCACTTCAAAGCGGAAATGATCGGCCGGATCAGAGACTTAAGACCAGAAGCTGAAAAAATGATGCACCGGTCCGCTGCCGTGTCCCAAGCGGTAGGGCGCCCCGGCGCGGATGGCCTCACCGATGTACACTTTGGCGTTGCGGACCGCCGTCGCAGTGGTTTCGCCTTTCGCCAGGTAAGCGGCAATGGCGGACGAGAGCGTGCATCCGGTGCCGTGGGTGTTCGCGGTCCGAACCCGCCGGTCTTCGAGAACAACACAACGGTCTTCGTCGGCGATGTAAAGCACATCTGAGCTGTCGTCATCTTGCGCGTGTCCTCCCTTGAGCAGCACGCTGCGGCTGCCGAAAGCGGCCAGGCTTTTGGCTGCCGCTTGCATGCCGTCGAGGCCATTGACCTCTCGTCCCAGCAGCACGGCGGCTTCAGGCAGATTCGGCGTCAAGACCGTCGCCAGTGGAAGCAGGTGATCTTTCAAGGCCGTGATGGCCGCGTCCTGCAACAGTTTGTCGCCGCTCTGCGCCACCATTACCGGATCGAGGACGATGTTGGCCGCTTCATGCCGTCGCAGCCCGTCCGCCACCACCTGGATCAATTCCGCCGAATAGAGCATGCCGATCTTGACGGCATCGGCCCCGATGTCGGAGAAGACGGCCGCCATCTGCTGCACGACAAAATCCGGCGGCACGGCGTGAATGCCTGTCACACCCGTCGTGTTCTGGGCCGTCAGGGCAGTGACGACCGACATGCCGTAGCAGCCCAGGGCCGAGAACGTTTTCAGATCGGCCTGGATTCCCGCCCCCCCGCCGCTGTCCGAACCGGCAATGGTCAGGGCTCTTTTGTAGTGCCGGTTTGTCCCGGATCCGTCTGATAGTGCCTGCATTCTATGATTCCTTTTTGAAGTGGTCCCAGCCGGTGGAGACAATGACCCGTGAGCGCCCACTGCCGTCGATCAATTCGATTTTTCCCGAATCGGTGATCTCACCGAGTCTGTGAAGTGATTGACCGAATGTTGTAAAGTAGTCACGGGCGATTGCGTCGGCTTCCGAAGGGGTGACGGTGAAAAGCAGGGCATAATCTTCACCGCCGGCCAGCGCGTATTCGACCGGATCGAAACCGAAGCGTCGGCAGAACTGCTGCAAGGCCGGTGACAGGGGCAGGCGATCGATGAACAGGCGCGCGCCGACCCGGCTGAGACGCACGATATGCCCCAGGTCGGAGCTGAGGCCATCGCTGACATCGATGGCGGCGTGGACCCCGCCGTGGGCTGCCAGAAGACGGCCTTCGCGCAGAAAGGGTTTAGGGCGCAGATGAGCTTCTAAAAGGGTCTTCAGGTAAGGGGTGTCGGCGGCGATCCGGTTTAACTCCAGGTGAAGGCCGGCACTGCTGTCACCGAGACAACCCGACGAAAAAATGACGTCGCCGACCCGGGCTTTGTCGCGGAAGAGAACCTCGCTTTCTGCAACCGTGCCTGTCTCTTATACACATCT